>CACXYH010000036.1 GCA_902771785.1 uncultured Prevotellaceae bacterium | reverse complement strand
GGCCGAAAATCCGTCGTGAGGATATGCATATCTCGCCCGAAGTAATGAAACTCGTCGAGGACATAGAACCTCTGCCTGATGACTTCGACTACGACAAGGTACGTTTGGACTATCTACTTAAAAAGCATGGATAAATGAACATGCTTACGAATGGATAGAGACTCGCGAGCCGTTAGTTCGTCGGGCACGAACCGGCAGTAGGAGGCTTACGAACCGGCAGTAAGAGGCCGACGAACTGCCGGTAGGAGACCTGACTTCTCCCGGCAGCATCAGCGGCATAGAAAAAGGCCCGGCATCTCCCTTGGGAAGACGCCGGGCCTTATCATTTATAGTTTAAGCCTTAGAATTATATTCCTCCGTGTCGATGCCGGGGGCATAGTTCAGCCACTGGTCGGCGCTGCTTTGCAGCAGTTGAGGGTTGTGCTGCAGCTCGATGACCTGCATGGTCGGTTTCTGATATTGTTTCTTGTTCATTGTGTTGTTCTCCAATTATTTAATCACGGTTTTCTTTCCATTCTTGATGTAGAGCCCCTTGGCGGCAGGCTTTCCCGAGAGACGGCGTCCGTCGAGCGTGTACCATTCATCGGTGCCGAAGGTGGCCTCACCCGTGCGGGTGTCGAGGGTGCCGATGGCGGAGGTCTGGCCGTTAGCACCGATGAGGCGCACGGTCATCGTCTCAGGCAACTCATTGTTGCTTGCCGAACCGCTCATGGCGCGAGCATTGCCAGAGCCGCTGTACTGCAAGTAGGCGCGGAAGGGACGGATGCCGCCTGTGCGCACACGGATGAAGGTGCCCGCTGCTGTCTCATCGCCCGAGTTGCCGTATGCCTGGCCCGAGGCGAAGCCATAGATGGTCTTTGGGTCAGTAGTCCATTCGATGGTCTCGTAGGTGCCCTTGTACGTCCAGCCCGTGGCGTTGGGATACGTCGATGCGTCTGGTGTCACGTCCACCGGCGTGAAGCCTCCCGAGGCGGGCACCGTTAATGTTTCGTCAAATGTCACCGTCCCCGTCTGCTCGGGCATGAAGAGGTAGGGCGTGTTGGCATAGAGCCAGGCCGACATCTTGTTTGTGGTCTCTTGCATCGTCACCGTCCAATCGTCCGCGACTTTCTCCACCCCTACGAACTTGTAGAACGTGCCATAGGTCTCGTATGTCGCAGTATTCATCTGGAACGGCAGACAGATGGTGCTGGCCACGCCGCTGGTGAATGAGCGGGCGAAGCGGACGGGCACCTGCTTCCCAGCGTATCGGCTCACGAGGCCGGTCACGCCGTCTTTCTCGTTCATATAGTATAGTTGGTTCATCTGCACCTCCGAGCCGCCGGTGGTCCAGCAGATATATTCGTTGGCATCGTCGCTCGTGAAGTTGGCCAGCGTGGCCTTGCCGTCGGCACCGCTGGTGATGGCGCGGTTGTTGGCACCGCCTACCCCAATACGGCTGTCGCTGTTGAGTGCGCCAGTGAGGGTGATGACGGTACCACTTGCTAATAATACGTTGTAGGAACTGGCGACTCCTGATAGCATTCGCGTGTTGCCCGTGATGTTCACCTTGCCTGCGACATTCAGGGTTCCGTAGTTATTATCGATTCCTCCGCCGGTATTACCAGTGATGCTGACATCCGTCAGGCTCAGCGTTCCGCCGTTTGTGATGGCATAAATGCTGCCGTCAGTACCTCCGAAGCCGCTGAAGTTGACGTTTGTGATGCTGACCGTACCTTGATTGTAAATTCCTGCCATATTGCCAGCGATGCTGCCCGCCGAGCTCGTGCTCTGGATGGTGAGCGTGGCGTTGGAGTACACTTGGATGACCTGCTCATGGCCACTGGTGGTGGCATAGCCGTGCGTCAGCGTGTGGCCGTTCAGGTCGAGAGTGGCGTTGACGTTTTCTGGAATCAGGATTTCACTATCGCCGCTCTCGCTGCTCACGTCGTTGGTCAGCGTGACGGTCTGCCCTCCTCCGAGTGCCTCCTTAACGTCGGCCCACACCATCACCGTCTTCGGCACGAGTTTCTTGCCGTCGATGTTGTTGTCGCTCTCGCTCGTCCAGCGGGCCTTGGTACTCGTGCCGTCGAGCAGGAAGTTGCTGGCTATCGTAACCGTGCCTTTACAGCAGGCGGTGCTGTTGCTGCCCGGGCGCAGCAGGATATAGTCTGTGGCGTTGCGCCAGCCTAAGGTGATGGCTGCCGTGGGGTTGCTGGACAGATAGCCGTAGCCGATGGCATGGCCGCCCCACTGGCTGCCGCTGACATCCACCTGTCCGCCGAGGATGTTGATGGTGCCACCATCACCGCCTATGCCGGCACCCATGTAGTTGCCACTGGTGGTGATGTGTCCGCCGTAGATGCTCACGGTGCCGCAGGCCTTTCTGCCGCTGACTCCGCCGTCGCCGCCGATGCTGGCGTCATCTTGGTCGTTCACGCCTGTTACGGTGAGTGCCCCCGTGCCGCCGCTCTGTGCCAGTACGGTCAGCACGGCGTTGTCGTGTTCCGTCACCGAGATGCCCTTCTGTGCCATCAGCGTCTTGCCGTCGGTCAGGATAAGCGTCACGTTGTTCTTCACCGTGATGCGACTGCTCTGTGTCAGGTCGGCATCCACTACCCACGTGCCGCAGATGCTGCCGTCGAGCGTGGTGTGGTTCTGCTCCAGAGGGATATACTGCGTGAAGTTGTTTATTGTGGTGCCGTCAGCAGCGATGTAACTGATGGGGCTGACGGCATCCCACGCTGCGGTCAGCATCAGGTTAGTAGTGACGGTGGCCGTGAAGTCGTAGGCTGCAGTGCCGTTCAGCCACCCGACGAAGCGGTAGCCCGTTCGCAGCGGGTCGGCGGGTCGCGTGGCAGTATAGCCATCGGGCAGTGTCTGCGTAGCCACCGTCGTGGCACCATCGCCGGTATAGAAGGTCACGGTGAAGGTTTGTGCGACGTATGGTGTCAACTTCTTGCCGCCCATCGAGCCGATATTTTCACTGGTGACGATGGTTGGCGTGCCGTTGTCGTCGTATTGGAAAGGCTTGCCTGCCACGAAACCGGCGGTGCCGCTGTAGCCGTCGGCCAGGATGAAGTCGTTCTCCCAGTCAGTCCAACCTAGCGTCATGGTGGTGCCGCCGATGTAGCCGGTACGGGTGTTTTCGCCGTTGCCCTTGGCCGTCACCTGTCCGCCGTTGATGGTCACATTGTAGGTCTGCTGGTCTCTCATGCCCTTGCCGATGGCCGTTACGTCAGGCCCGGTAGAGGCGGATATGGCCGTCACGATGCCACCGTTGATGGTGATGGCGCTCGTGCCGAGGTTTTGGGGTGTACTGCTGTCGAAGGCACCGCCGCCGATGGCCGCCGCCAGGAAGGTCGCCGTGGCCGTAATGGTGCCGCCGTTGATGGTGATGTCGCCTGCAGAGTGGTCATCGTCGCCGCCGATGCAGGCATTATAGTTGGCGGCCGTGGCTGTCAGCGAGCCCGTGCCGCCGATGGTCAGGCTGTTGCCCGCGTTCACGCCGATGCCGCCGTTGACGGTCAGGGTGCTACCCGCCCGCAGGTCGAGCGTCACCGTGCCGCTCACCGTGGCACGGCTGCCGATGGTCACCTCGCCCTCGGCGTAGTAGGAGCGTCCGTCGAGCCACGCCGTGGTCTCGCTGGTCAGTGCTATCGGGCCAGAGACGGTGAAGGTGGTCTGTACAGAGCCGTAATAGCCCGAAGTCTCCGAGCCCATGCCTGTCACAGTCAGGGTGTAGGTGCCCTCGGCGGTGATGCTGGTCACGGTCTCATTGCTGCTGTTCGTGATGCTGACGGTGTAGTCGGTGCCTTCGTTCAGCCCTGTGCCGTTTGTGTCCTGCACAGAGCGGCTGACGGTGATGGGCGAACCGTCCTGATAGGCATACCAGTTGCCCTCCTTGGCGTTGGTCAGCGTCAGTGTGGCGTGGGTCAAGTCGCGCGGCGTAATCCAGGAGAACGTGATGGGATTGCTGTTGTTCACCAGCGAGGTCACGTCATACTTGTCGTTGCTGCCCACTTCCACCGTCGTGCCGTTTATAGCCAGCGAGTAGCCGCTCTTCGGAGCGACATAGACGTGAGTGCAGGACTGCAAACCGCCGCCCGCCACGGAGGTTATGGTGTTAGGCAGGGTGACGTCGGTGCATGTATAGAAGGCATTCGTCGGAATGGTCGTCAGACTGCCGCAGCCGCTCAGATCGATAGTGGCTTTGGTGCGCATAAACGCACATGAACCGATGCTTGTCAACTGGCTGCCGTTGGCGATGGTAAAGGTGATGGCAGGGATAGAGGAGCTAGAGCTACCACGATAGAAGGCATCTTCACTGATGCTCGTCACCGAGGCGGGGATGCTCACGCTCGTCACGCTGTTCATAAAAGCGAAGTCGCGCACACCGATGCTGGTGATGCCCTTATCGATGACGATGGTCGTACACTCGCCCTTGTAGCTGGCAAATGGGCGGTTGTCTGTTTGGGTATTGACTGTACCGCTTGCGTAGTCAGTCAAGGCTCCCGTACCGCCGATGGTCAGCGTTTTCGTAGAGGTGTCGTACGACCACGTTGCGCTCGTGCCGAACGAGCCGCTGGTGCCGTCTGCCCACGCCATCTGTGCGGCGGAGGCGGTCAGCAGCGTGGCGAGCAGCAGGATGAGTGCCGTCCGCGAGGTACTGAGGAAATGAATGATTTTGTCCATTGCTTGATAAGTTTTTATGTTTATATGAATTTTAATTCGGTTGATTTTGGCGCAAAGTCCTGTCTGCTTCCTCCTTTCGTCGGCGCAGGTAGTTTTCAATGCGGGCGTTGCGCCCCCAGTAGTAGGCGGCGAAGCCGAATCCGATGGCACTGGCCACGACGACGACGAGGGGGAAGCACCACGCCAGGGTGTCGGCAAACGAGGGTGCGGCAGTGGCCGCGAGAGTGTTGATGTTCATATTGCAGTCTTTTTGATTGCAAAATTACGATTTTTCGGGCTTTTGTTTGTGTCCAATCGTAAATTTTTTGTGTCCAAAAGTAAATTTTTGCATCCATGAGACATACGCGAAAGTGGAATTAACATGCGCAAAAGTAGATTTTTACGGGGCATTATGCCGATGGAATGGGGATTTTTTGTAACTTTGACGTTGCACGCTCGAAATTTTTCCAGCTGATTACGTCGACCTTTTCAGGGGCCATAAATCAGTTCGCAGGCTTGATGAGTCAGTTCGTCGCGCCTCTGAGTTGGTTCATCGCGCCTTTGAACCCAGTTCTTCGCGCCTGTGAGGGCTGCCAGTGTGTATATCTTAATGACAGATGACGGAATGACGGATAATATTATAGAGTAGTTGTGCGTACATGCGTGCGCGCATGTACGCACGGGTCTTTCGTATTTCTTACTGTCATGTCTGTCATCTGTCACTCTCAGCGTCCTTTCCCATCTGCAAAGATAATAAAAAAAACAAGGTTTTGCAAGAAAAACGGCATTTAATTTTAGGTGTGGGTGAAAAATTTAGCATTTGTTGGCTTAGAAGTTGTAGGAGAAGCCGATGGAGCTGTACTCCTTGAACTGCCAGTAGCCCAGCTCGTCGTCGTAGTTGTTGGAGTCGTCGAAGCGTGGGAAGAGGAAGAGGTTGGCAGAGATGTACTTCGACACGCGCAGTGCGAAGGTGTTCTCCCACTCAAGCTCGGTACGATGGTAGCTGGAGAAGCCGTAGAGGCGCGACTTCCAGGTGACGTTCTCGTTGATCTTCCACTCCAGCGCTGCCGTCACCTGCGAACCGAAGTCGGTGAGCGAGTGGGTGTGGCGGTCGGTCTTCACGCCGAAGCTGCTGGCCAGGTCGGTACGGTCTACGTAGCGGTAGTTCACGGCCAGGGGCGAAATGTTGATGGTGCCCGTAAGCTTCTTGTTGAGCCATGACACCTTGTAGTCCATACCGAGACCGACGCTGAGGTTGAAGGGCGACATGAAGTCGGAGAAGGTCTTGACGTTGTTCGACTTGAAGCCGCGCGTAAACTGGGTGTAGGCCAGCACCTGGAGCGTGTAGTACCACTTGTTGGCAGCCTGCAGTCCCACCTTACCCGTGTAGCGCAGCAGGTCTTCGTTGGCCTTGAACTTATGGACGGAGTCGGTGCGCGAGGTCTGGAAGCCCAGCTTCATCTCGAGCTTGTTTTCCCACTTCCACTTCTGCTGGTTGTCGTAGTTGGCCTCGAGCGTGAGCGAACCGACGGCGGCATAGTTGCTCTCGCCACCCTTGTACCAGTTGCCGCTGACGTAGTTCTGCATGAACTGCAGATAGCCGTCGCCCTTGTATTTCCAGAAGTGCGGCTTCTCCACGACCACCTCTACGGGCTCGGCCTCGGGCTCGTCGGGAACGGGAGCGGCCTGCTGCTCTACCAGCTCTACCTGCTGCACGATGGGAGCCTCGAGGTCCTTGCGCAGTTCGCCTGATGCCTGCATCTCTGTCTCGGTGACCGAGACGAGGTCGGGCCGGTTCAAGTATACATTCAGCAGTGTGCGCTCAACTTCCTGAGCAACAGGGTCGTTGCTGCTCTCGCTGCCATCGAGCGAAAACTGCTGACCGACCACAGAATGATAGAACGTAAGCGGTGTAAACAGGCGGTACATCTGACCGTTGATGGAGTCCTTCGGCTGGGCGGCGCTGACGCTGAGCGACAGGCTTGCCGCGAAAAATAATATAACTTTTCTCATAACTGCGTGCAAAGATATGAAAAATTTTTCGTAATTTTGCACCTTGTATGCAAAGAATTTAATTAAAACGACAAAAATAATAGCAGAAATGAACAGAGACACAATCATTGGATTTATCCTTATTGCACTGGTTCTCATCGGTTTCAGCTGGTGGAACCAGCCTTCGCAAGAGGAGATTGAGGCCTACCAGCACCAGCAGGATAGCATTGCGGCCGTGGAGAAAGACAAGGCCGTGAAACAGCAGATGGCCGAGCAGGAGCGCAAGGACGCTGCAGAGGCAGCGCTGAAGGGCGACACGACGGCCCTCTTCTACAGCGCACTGAACGGAGAGAACCAGCAGGTGGTGCTCGAGAACGAGAAGGTGCAGCTGACCTTCGACACGAAGGGCGGCACCATCACGAAGGCGGTGGTGAAGGGCTTTGCCGATCGTAACGACTCGGCCGACGTGGTGCTCTTCGAGGGCGACGACCAGAAAATGAACTTCCTGCTTACGGGCAAGAACGACAATATTGAGACGCAAGACCTCTTCTTCACTCCCTCGGAGGTGACGAAGAACAGCGTGACGATGACGGCGCAGGCTGCCAACGGCGGAAGCATCGCCTTCAGCTATGAGCTGGGACCCGACTACATGCTGCACTTTGCGCTCACCACCAACGGACTGGCCGGCCAGTTCAATCCCACCAACACTCGGATGGACATCAAGTGGCAGTCGAAGGCCAGGCAGCAGGAGCGCGGCTTCACCTTCGAGAACCGCTACTCTACCCTTACCTATAAAGAGAACGGGGGTGGCACCCACTACCTGAGCGAGACCTCGGAAGACACCGAGACGCTGAGCGAGGAGCGACTGGACTGGGTGGCCTTCAAGAATCAGTTCTTCTCGGCCGTGCTCATTGCCAAGGACGAGTTCGGAACCAACAGCGTGCTGCACAGCACTCCCTACGAGAAGGGCACGGGCTACCTGAAGGACTACGAGGCCACGCTCAACACGAAGTTCGACCCGAAAGGTGTAGAGGCATCGGAGTTTGAGATGTATATCGGCCCCAACGACTTCCGCAAAATCAAGGAGGTCGAGGAGCAGAGCCGCTTCGGACGCGACCTCGACCTGGAGCAGCTCGTCTACCTGGGATGGCCGCTGTTCCGCCTGATCAACCGCTGGTTCACAATCTACGTGTTCGACTGGCTCACCTCGTGGGGCTTCTCGATGGGCATCGTGATTATTCTCATCACCCTGCTGCTGAAGGCCATCACCTTCCCCATGGTGAAGAAGAGCTACATGTCGAGCGCCAAGATGCGCGTGCTGAAGCCGAAACTCGAGGAGGCCACCAAGCAGTATGACAAGCCCGAAGACCAGATGAAGAAGCAGCAGGAGATGATGGCCCTCTACTCGAAGTACGGCGTGAGCCCCCTGTCTGGCTGTCTGCCCATGCTCATTCAGATGCCTATCTGGATTGCCATGTTCAACTTCGTGCCCAACGCCATTCAGCTGCGCCGCGAGTCGTTCCTCTGGATTGACGACCTGTCGACCTACGACCCCATCATCGAATGGGGCACCAACATCTGGGGCATTGGCGACCACCTGTCGCTGACGTGCATCCTGTTCTGCGTGTCGAACATTCTCTACTCCTACATGACCATGCGCCAGCAGAAGGACCAGATGGTGGGACAGCAGGCTGAGCAGATGAAGATGATGCAATGGATGATGTATCTGATGCCCGTCATGTTCTTCTTCATGTTCAACGACTACTCCAGCGGTCTGAACTTCTACTACTTCATCTCGCTCTTCTTCTCGGCCGCCATCATGTGGACGCTCCGCAAGACGACCAACGACGAGAAGCTGCTGGCTATTCTGGAGGCTAACTACCAGAAGAACAAGAACAACCCCCAGAAGAAGACCGGTGGCCTCGCTGCCCGCCTGGAGGCAATGCAGAAGCAGGCCGAAGAGCTGCAGAAGCAAAGGCAGAACGGCTATAAGAAGTAAAACAAACACAATGCAAGCACAATGAAAATAGGTTTTGACAACGAGAAATACCTGAAGATCCAGTCGGAACATATCCGTGAGCGCATCGCGCAGTTCGACGGAAAACTCTATCTTGAACTGGGCGGCAAACTGTTCGACGACCACCACGCCTCGCGTGTGCTGCCCGGCTTCAAGCCCGACTCCAAACTGCGCATGCTGGCCCAGCTGCGCAATGAGCTCGAGATTGTGATTGTGGTGTCGGCCGCAGACATCGAGAAGAACAAGGTGAGGGCCGACCTGGGCATCACCTACGACGAGGACGTGCTGCGACTGCGCGAAGAGTTTATGAAGCGCGACTTCATGGTGGGCAGCGTCGTGATTACGCACTACAACGGACAGAGCGCCGCCGACCAGTTCCGCCACCGCCTGGAGCGCATGGGCATCAAGTCGTACGTACACTACCCCATCGACGGCTACCCCCACAACGTGGAGCTGATAGCCAGCGACGAGGGCTTCGGCAAGAACGACTTCGTGGAGACCTCGCGCGAGCTGGTCATCGTGACGGCTCCCGGTCCGGGCAGCGGCAAGATGGCCACCTGTCTCTCGCAACTCTATAATGAGAACAAGCGAGGCGTGCGTGCAGGCTATGCCAAGTTTGAGACCTTCCCCGTCTGGAACCTGCCGCTGAAGCACCCGGTGAATATCGCCTACGAAGCAGCCACTGCCGACCTGAACGACGTGAACATGATCGACCCCTTCCATCTGGAAGCCTACGGCAAGACGGCCGTCAACTACAATCGCGACGTAGAGATATTCCCCGTGCTCAATGCCCTCTTCGAAGGCATCTACGGAGAGAACCCCTATAAGTCGCCTACCGACATGGGCGTGAACATGATCGGCTTCTGCATCTCCGACGACGAGGTGTGCTGCAAGGCATCGAAGGACGAGATCATTCGCCGGTTCTATGATGCCACCAACAAGCTGGCTGACGGTGCCGACAACGAGAACGAGGTGAGCAAGATACGACTGCTGTTCAATCAGGCAAAGATTACGACAGCCTTCCGTCCGGTGACGACGGCAGCATACGAGAAGAAGCTGGAAAGCGGACACACCGCCGCCGCCATAGAACTGGAAGACGGAACCATCATCACCGCCAAGTCGACACCGCTCCTGGGCTGTAGTGCAGCCCTGCTGCTCAATGCCACGAAGTATCTGGCAGGGATTGACCACGAGGCCAAGCTCATACCGCAAAGTCTCATTGAGCCTGTGCAGAAAACGAAGACGGAATATCTGGGTGCGAAGAACCCGCGACTGCACACCGACGAGGTGCTGGTGGCCCTCAGCGTGCTGTCGGAGAGCGACGAGCGCTGCCGCCGCGCCTTGGAGCAGCTGCCGCAATTGCGCAACTGCCAGGTACACTCAACGGTCATGCTCTCAGAGGTAGACCGTAAAATCTTCAAGAAGCTGGGATGCGGACTTACCTGCGACCCGGTGAAGAAGAAGTAACCCGCAGACTAAGCATCGTGAGGTCGTCGTTGCGTTCGGCACCTGCACGATGCTTTTCCACTTCCTCCTTTAGCATTTCTACTGTTTGCTTGCAGCTCGTGAACGGATGGCTGCGTAGGAACTCCAGCACACGTTCGTCGCCAAGCTGCTCCTGCTGGGCATTCTCGGCTTCGTTCAGCCCGTCGCTGTAGACGAAGATGGGGATGTCCATGATGTTGTCGAGGCTCTCGCCCTCGTACTCCATGCCCTCCCATATTCCGATGGGGGCGTTCGGCTCCACATCGAGGAACGTCGGCTCCATGCCGATGATGGGAGGATTGTGGCCCGCATTGCAATAGTCCATGTGGCCTGTGCTGAGGTCGATGAAGCCGATGAACATGGTGATGAACATTCCCTGCTCGTTGTTCTCGGTCAAGGCCGCATTCATCTGGTTGGCAATCTCGGCCGGCTTCATGTGCTGGGCTGCCAGCGTGCGGAACAGGCGAGTGGCCTGGGCCATGAACAGCGAAGCCGGAACACCCTTGCCGCTGACGTCGCCAACGCAGAAGTAGAGCTCTTTGCCCTGCAGCAGATAGCCGTAGAGGTCGCCGCCCACCTCCTTTGCCGGAAGCATGGCCGCATAGAGGTCGATGCCCTCGGCGTCGGGGAAGATGTTGGGCACCATCGACATCTGAATGTCGCGGGCAATGCGCAGTTCGCTCTCGATGCGCTCTTTGGCCTTCGTCGTCTTCTCCAGCTCATCGTAGGCCGACTGTAGTTTGCCGTGAGCATCCTCCAGATTGGCGTGGGCTTCCTCCAGGCTTCTATGGGCAGCGGCCAGCTTATGGGCTGCCTTGCGCTTGTTGAGCGTATAGATGAGGAAGAAGGTAATGAGCAAAACCAGCGCGATGCCCGTACTTAAGAGCCGCTGCTTGGCCATATCTACTTGCTGGCGGGCAATCTCGGCATCCTTTCCTTGCGTGTCGTAGATGGTGGCAAGCTCGGCCGTGGTGCTGTTCACCTGCTTCGAAATGGCCTCGTCGAGCTCCGAGAGGATATACCTGCCGACCACCTGCGCCGAATCACGACGTCCGGCTTCGACGTTGGCCCGGTATTTGGGCAGCATGTAGAGCTGAATGTTGTCGAGCGTAGGCACCATCCCCCACTCCGACAGCGCCTGCGACAGATGGCGATAGTTGAGCGTGGCCTCCTTGTAGCGGCCTGCCACCATCAGGTAGTCGGTAGCGTTGATTTGGCCCGGTGCCGTCTTCGAGTAGTTGGTCTTCAGGAAGGCGCTGTAGGCCTGTGCGGCCTCGTCGGTCTTCTTGAGCCCCTCGAGCGCAACGGCCCGCATGATTTCGATGCGTCCCTGATACTCGTCGAAGTACTCCTTCCGGGCGTCGGGCTTCGTGCGATACATGTTGAGCAGCATCTCCGTCCGGTCAATCCAATAGATAGACTCGGCGTATCGCTTCGTATTGATGTAGGCCTGGCTGGTGTAGACGGTACCTAAGACGGCCTCTTGGAAGCCGCGGCTCGTGGAGTCGGTCTTCCATCTGTTGGCATAGTGCTCGCGGGCGGTAAGGAAACTCTCCTGGGCATCAGCATCACGGCCCAGGTTCAGCTGGCAGCATCCGATGTTGTTGAGCAGAATGGCAAAGTCCATGTCGGAGCCAATGCCCGTAGCCTCCATCTTCTTCACCGCGGGAATGGCTATGCGCAGCGAGCCCTCGAAGTCGTGTCTGACGAGCAGGATTTCCGACAGGCGGCGCGCCACCTTATTATAATTAAGCTGGTCTTGTTTGGTCACCACTTTGCTTTCAAGTGCTTTCCGATAGCACATCTCGGCCATTCCGTATTGCCCCTGACGGTAGTAAGCCACGCCGCGCCAGCGGTTGGCATCGAGTGCCGAGATGGAACCGGCCACCTCGAAGCTGTCGGTCAGTTCCATCATCCGCTTGTATTGCTTCACCGAACCAGCTTGGAATATCACACTATCAGCTTGTTCCGCACGTACTTCCTGCTGACGAGTCTCACGACACCCCCCGACCATGAGCATCATGGTCAGCAGGAGGATTGCGTGCATGGGCTGTAACCTGTTCTTATTCATCCTTAGGATAGTTTTTTATGTTTGTGGGCAAAGTTACGAAAAAAACAGGAAATGCCAATAAAGTTGGGGAAAAAAACTCACAAACAAATGAATTTATTTTGTTCTTCGCCCACTTATTTGTACCTTTGCATGCAAAATGATTGGCACACAATGAACAGACTAATTACATTGACCGTTGCCGCACTCATGCTGTGCGGCACCGCAAACGCACAAGAAAACGTGATGATCGGTAAGCAGAACGTCGCCATCAAAGATGGCAGAATGACACCCGAAGCCCTCTGGGCGATGGGCCGCATCGGAGGCTATGCCGCCTCGCCCGACGGCAAGCACATTGCCTACCAAGTGGGCTACTACAGCGTGAAGCACAACAAGAGCCACCATGTGCTCTACATGATGAACGCCGACGGCACGGCTCAGCAGCTGCTGACGAAGGGCAGCAAGAACGAGACCGATGCTGCCTGGCTCGACAATGAGACCATCGCTTTCCTGACGGGAGGCGAAGTGTGGCAGATGAAGCTCGACGGAAGCGAGCGCCGCCAGCTGTCGAAGACCGACGGCAAAGTCGAGGGCTTCAAGTTCTCGCCCGACGGCACGAAGGTCATCCTGCTCAAGAGCATCCCCTTCCACGAGGTGATCAAGGAGAACCCCTCCGACCTTCCGAAGGCTACGGGCCGGCTGGTGACCGACCTGATGTACCGGCACTGGGACCACTACGTGGAGAGCATCCAGCATCCCTTCGTGGCCAACGTTACGGCCGAGGGCATCGGCGAGGCGAAAGACCTGCTGGAAGGTATGCCCTACGAGAGTCCGATGGAGCCCTTCGGCGGCATGGAGCAGCTCGACTGGAGCACGGACTCGAAGCAGATAGCCTATACCTGCCGCATGAAGACGGGACTGGAGTATAGCATCTCTACCGATTCTGACATCTTCCTCTACGACGTAGCAACCGGAAAGGCCCGCAACCTCTGCAAGCCCGAAGGATATAAGGAGCCGAAGATAGACCCCACGAAGACCATGAAGTACCAGAGCGTCAATGCGAAGGAGAACCTGAAGAACAACGTGGGCTACGACCAGAACCCCAAGTTCTCGCCCGACGGCAAGTACGTGGCGTGGCTCTCGATGGAGCGCAACGGCTATGAGGCCGACCGCCAGCGCCTGTGCTGCTACGACCTGGCCACCGGCGAGAAGAAATACCTCACGGAGAGCTTCGACTCGAACGTCGACGACTTCTGCTGGAGCGACAACCAGAAGGACGCCCTTATATATTATATAGGTGTATGGCACGGCACGGAGAACCTTTACGGCATCAGCTGGAAGGGCGAGGTGAAGCAGCTGACCGACACGTGGCACGACTTCGGCTCGCTGCAACTGCTCAACAACAAGAAGCAGCTGCTCATGGAGCGCCACAGCTACACCATGCCGGCCGACCTGTATGTAGTGACGCCCAACATGAAGAAGCCCGAGAAGACCGTCGTCACGCAGATAACCCAGGAGAACAAGCACGTGCTCGACCAGCTGGACAAGCCCACCGTGCAACAGCGCTGGGTGAAGACCAGCGACGGAAAGGAGATGCTCACCTGGATCGTGCTGCCTCCTAACTTCGACGAAACGAAGAAGTATCCTACCCTGCTCTTCTGCGAAGGCGGACCGCAAAGCCCCGTCAGCCAGTTCTGGAGCTATCGCTGGAACTTCATGATCATGGCCTCGCAGGGCTACGTAGTCGTGGCTCCTAACCGTCGCGGCCTGCCCGGCTTCGGACAGGAGTGGCTCGAGGAAATCAGCGGCGACTGGACCGGACAGTGCATGAAGGACTATCTGGCAGCCATCGACGATGCTGCCGAGAACCTGCCCTTCGTCGACAAAGACCGCATGGGTGCCGTCGGCGCCTCGTTCGGAGGCTTCAGCGTCTACTACCTCGCCGGCCATCACGACAAGCGCTTCAAGTGCTTCATTGCCCACGATGGCGCTTTCAACCTCGAAGCGATGTACACCGAGACCGAGGAGAACTGGTTCTCGAACTGGGAGTATGACGATGCCTACTGGAACAAAGACCAGACGGCCAATGCCCGCAAGACCTACGAGAACTCGCCCCACCGCTTCGTCGACAAATGGGATACGCCCATTCTCTGCATACACGGCGAGCTGGACTATCGCATCAACGCCACGCAGGGCATGAGTGCCTTCAATGCTGCACGCATGCGCGGCATCGAGGCGCAGCTGCTCATCTTCCCCGACGAGAACCACTGGGTGCTGAAACCTCAGAACGGAATCCTGTGGCAGCGCACCTTCTTCAACTGGCTCGACCGCTGGCTGAAGCATTAAAGAGACACATCTAAACCATTCAACAATATGACACAAGCAATTCAAAAGACTTTGCGCGACTCTGCCGCCATGCGGTGGACGGCGCTGCTGCTCCTGGCGCTCGCCATGTTCTGCAGCTACATCTTCATGGACATCCTGTCGCCCATCAAGGACCTCATGCAGGAAACCCGCGGATGGGACTCTACTGCATTCGGCACCATGCAGGGCTCGGAGGTGTTCCTCAACGTCTTCGTGTTCTTCCTTATCTTTGCCGGCATCATCCTCGACAAGATGGGCGTGCGCTTCACGGCCGTGCTCTCGGCAGCAGTCATGCTGGTCGGAGCCTGCGTCAAGTGGTATGCTGTCAGCGAGGCATTCATGGGAAGTTCGCTGGAGACGTGGTTCAACAACAACCTGAACTACATTCCCCTGTTCGACGAGCTGGGTGTGTCGCCCTTCTACGAGGGCATGCCTGCCTCGGCTAAGTTTGCTGCCTGCGGCTTCATGATCTTCGGATGCGGCTGCGAGATGGCCGGCATCACCGTGAGCCGCGGTATCGTGAAGTGGTTCAAGGGCCGCGAGATGGCGCTGGCCATGGGCTCAGAGATGGCCCTGGCCCGTCTGGGTGTGGCCACCTGCATGATCTTCTCGCCCTTCTTTGCCCGTCTGGGTGGCGAGGTCAGCGTGAGCCGCTCGGTAGCTTTCGGCGTGGTGCTCATGTGTATTGCACTCATCATGACGATTGTCTACTTCTTCATGGACCAGAAGCTCGACGCCCAGACCGGCGAGGCTGAGGAGAAAGACGACCCCTTCAAGGTCAGCGACATCGGCAAGATTCTCAGCGACTCAGGCTTCTGGCTGGTGGCCCTGCTCTGCGTGCTCTACTATTCGGCCATCTTCCCCTTCCAGAAGTATGCCGTGAACATGCTGCAATGCAACCTGACGCTCACGCCTCCCGACGCCAACTCGTTCTGGGCAAGTCCCAGCGTCACCATCGTTCAGTACGTCATCATGCTCGTCGTGGCTGCTGCAGGCTTCGCCAGCAACTTCCAGAAGCGTAAGAACATGCAGTACGGTCTGCTGGCCGTGTCGGTTCTCGCGCTGATTACCTACTGCTACATGGGCTACATGCGCCAGTCGGCAGAATCGATTTTCGCCGTGTTCCCCCTGCTGGCCGTGCTGATTACGCCCATCCTCGGCAGCTATCTCGACCATCACGGCAAGGCTGCCTCGATGCTCGTGCTGGGTAGCGTGCTGCTCATTGCCTGCCACCTGACCTTTGCCTTCGTGCTGCCTATGTTCAAGGGCAACGCTGTTGGCGGCATCATCATTGCCTATGCCACCATCCTGGTGCTGGGTGCTTCGTTCTCGCTGGTGCCTGCTTCGCTGTGGCCCAGCGTGCCCAAGCTGGTCGACGCCAAGGTGATTGGTTCTGCCTATGCGCTGATATTCTGGATTCAGAACATCGGTTTGTGGCTGTTCCCGTTGCTCATCGGTAAG
The DNA here is from genome assembly GCA_902771785.1 of uncultured Prevotellaceae bacterium. Taxonomy (GTDB): domain Bacteria; phylum Bacteroidota; class Bacteroidia; order Bacteroidales; family Bacteroidaceae; genus Prevotella. The sequence continues at coordinate 14,497 of CACXYH010000036.1, read as the reverse complement.
GTGCTCGACGCTACCAACCCCGGAGTGACCGACCCCACACAGTTCGACTACACCGCTCCGCTGGTGATGCTGGCCTGCCTGGGTGTGGCTGCACTCATTCTCGGCTTCGTGCTGAAGGCCGTCGACAAGAAGAAGGGCATCGGCCTGGAGGAGCCAAACATCAAGGAGTAAGCTCCGATATACGTAACTAATCCAATAAAGAAGTGCCGCTTTTCATCAGCAGAAGCGGCACTTTTCTTATGCAGAAGCGGCACTTTGACCTACCCGAAGTGCCGCTTTGCCTATGCCGAAGTTCCCCTTTGGCTATGCCGAAGTGCCGCTTCGCCTATGCCAAAGTTCCCCTTCAGCTATGCCAAAGTGCCGCTTTGTTGTAAATAATCCTCGGTTTTCTTTGTCGTATGCCCGTTTTTTTGTATTTTTGCAGCAGAACTATGAATGCGAAAGAAGGAGAACTAAACAACATACATATATGAAGATTGGACTATTTATTCCCTGCTACGTAGATGCCGTCTACCCGGAAGTAGGCGTGGCAACCTACAAGTTGCTGCGCCATCTGGGCCTCGACGTAACCTATCCACAACGGCAGACATGCTGCGGACAGCCTATGGCGAACGCCGGGTTTGAGAAGCAGGCAATACCGCTGGCCGAGAAATTCGAGACGATGTTCAAGGGGTTCGACTACGTTGTGACGCCTTCCGTCAGCTGCACGGCCTTCATCAGGCTGAACTATCCGCGCCTGCTCAATCATGAATGCGCGACGGCCAAGAAGGCCATGGACGTGGTGGAGTTCCTGCACGACGTGGTCGGCCTGAAACAACGGCTGGGCACGTTCCCCCATAAGGTGAGCCTGCACAACTCCTGTCACGGAGTTCGCGAGCTGGGACTCTCATCTCCGAGTGAGCAAAACGTGAGTAAGTTCAATAAAATCAAAGACTTATTGCAGCTGGTCGACGGCATCGACGTGGTGGAACCGGAGCGTCCCGACGAGTGTTGCGGCTTCGGCGGCATGTTCTCCGTCGAAGAGACGGCCGTCTCGGCGCAGATGGGACGCGACAAGGTGGAGCGTCACATACAGACGGGAGCCGAATACGTGACAGGCCCCGACTGCTCTTGCCTGATGCACATGGCCGGCGTCGCCAAGAAGCAAGGGCTGAATATAGAGTTCAAGCACGTGGTCGAAATTCTGGCCGCAGGCTTATAAGAAACGTCAAACCGACTGATTACGATTATGAGTACAGCACACAGCAAAGCAGCCAAGGAGTTCTTGAAGAACCAGCAATATGCCCATTGGCACGACGCTACCTTCTGGGCCGTGCGCACGAAGCGCGACAACATGGCGATGGGACTTGACGAGTGGGAGCAGCTGCGCGAGAAGGCATCGGCCATCAAGCGCCACACCATCACCCACCTCGACGAATATCTGGAGCAGTTTGCCACCAATGCCGAGAAGAACGGCGTGGAGGTGCACTGGGCGAAGGATGCCCAGGAGTTCAACGAGATAGTGTATGGCATCCTGAAGAACCACAATGTGAAGAAGATGGTGAAGTCGAAGTCGATGCTCACCGAGGAATGCGAGATGAACCCCTACCTCGAGTCGAAAGGCATTGAGGTGGTGGAGACCGACCTGGGCGAGCGCATCATTCAGCTGAAAGGGCAGAAGCCGTCGCACATCGTGATGCCTGCCATCCACCTGAGCCACGACGACGTGGGCGAGCTGTTCGAGGAGAAAGGCATCTCCAACGAGAAGGGCAACCACGACCCCACCTATCTTACCTATAGGGCCCGCCTGTCGCTGCGCAATGAGTTCCTCACTGCCGACGCCGGCATGACGGGCGCCAACTTCGGCATTGCCGAGACGGGCGACATCGTCGTGTGCACCAACGAGGGCAATGCCGACATGTCGACCTCGTGCCCCAAGCTGCACATCGCCGCCATCGGACTGGAGAAGGTCATCCCCAACTACGAGTGTCTGGCCGTGTTCCAGCGCATGCTCTGCCGGGCAGGCACCGGTCAGCCCACGACCACCTACACCTCGCACTTCCGCAAAGCCCGCCCCACGGCTCACCACATGCACATCGTGCTCGTAGACAACGGCCGCAGCGAGTGGATAGGAAACCCCGAGCACTGGGAGTCGCTGAAGTGCATCCGCTGCGGTTCGTGCATGAACACCTGCCCCGTCTACCGCCGCTCGGGTGGCTATTCCTATAGCTACTTCATCCCCGGCCCCATCGGCATCAACCTGGGCATGCTGCGCAATCCGCAGGAGCACAGCGGCAACGTATCGGCCTGCACGCTCTGCAACTCGTGCCAGACGGTGTGCCCCGTGAAGGTGAACCTGGGCGACCAGATCTATCTCTGGCGCCAGCAGCTCGACGAGCTGGGAACGGCCAACCCCCAGAAGAAGCTTATGTGCCGGGCTATGTCGGTGCTCTACGGCAGTCCTGCCGTCTACAACTTCGCCACAGGCATCTCGTCGTGGGCCAACATGCTCCCCTCGCCTGTCATGAACTGCGGGCTGAACCCCTGGGCCGAAGGCCACAAGATGTTCAAGTTCCCCAGCAAGCCTTTCCACGAACTATTTAAAGACATTGAAGACAAATGAGCAGCAAGGAAGAAATACTGAAACGATACAGGTCGAACGTTCGCCAGAAGTTCGACATGCCCGACCTGAGCGACATCAAGGCCATCACCTACCCCGAGCCTCTCGTGCAGTTCGTCACGATGACGAAGAACGTGGGCGGACAGGTGATAGAAGTAGATGAGGGACGCGACATCAACCAACTCATCCGTGAACTCTATCCCGACGCCAAGGAGATAGCCTCGAACCTGCCCGAAATAACCATTGCCACGCGCAATCCCGACGAGGTAGGACGGGCGCGCGACCTGAACGGAACCGACGTCGGAGTCATTCGCGGCATGTTCGGAGTGGCCGAGAACGCTTGCATCTGGGTGCCGCAGCAGATGAAGGAGAAGGCCGTGTGCTTCATCTCCGAGAACCTCATCATCCTGCTGCCCAAGTCGCAGATAGTGAACAACATGCACGAGGCCTACCGCCGCATAGCCTTCAACGACTATGGCTACGGCACGTTCATCAGCGGTCCGTCGAAGACTGCCGACATTGCCCAGGTGCTCGTCATGGGTGCTCAGGCCGCCCGAAGCGTCACCGTGCTGTTGTTGCCTGAATAGAAAGAAGCAAAGAATGCAATTACAATAACCCTTTAAAAAACTAAAGTATTATGATGAAGAAGTTCTACCTCATTGCGCTAATGGCAGCAGCAACGCTCTCTGCCAACGCACAGCAGAAGCTCTATCTGAGCACGTACAGCGGCACCGACCTGGCCCGCTACGACGGAAAGACCTGCGACGTGACCGTCAACCGTCAGACCTTTAAGGGATGGAACACCCTCTCCCTGCCCTTCGACCTGAGCGAACAGGAACTGAACGAGGTGTTCGGCAGCGACTGCCGACTGGAAAAGCTCGTCAGCGTCGACGAAACGGCTGGTGCCGTTCAGCTCAACTTCCAGGACTGCAAGGCCGAAGGCGTGCAGGCCAACATTCCTTACATTCTCTACTTCACGGGCGAAACGGCTTCCAGGAAGATTACCAAGCAGGCCGTATTGACAGACGCTCCCTCGAAGCTCAGCTTCACCACAAGCAGCGGTGACGTGGTGACGATGGAGGGCGTGAAGAAGCACACCAGCGGCGTGGGCTTCTATGGCGTGATGGCCATCGACAACGGCGACGCTAAGTTTGTGAAGGTGAACGAGAACACGAATGGCTTCTTCGCCACTCGCTGCTACATTCAGCTCTCGTCGGGCAACAGCAAGCAGCTCACCACGCGCCACCTTGCTGCCGGCAACCCGACCGGCATCAATGCCGTAGCTGCCGACAATGAGCTGGTCGACGTCTACAACCTGGCTGGTGGCAAGGTAGCCTCTCAGGTACGCGCCGCCGAGGTGAACAGCTTGAAGGCTGGCGTCTATGTGGTAAAGGGACAGAAGATTTTGGTGAAATAAATGAAGCTCAAAGTCTTTTTAGCATCCTTACTATTCTTATTCAACACTTCCATCTGCCCAGCACAAAAGATTGGTCTTGTGCTGGGCGGTGGTGGTGCTAAGGGGGCTGCACATGTGGGAGCACTCAAGGTGATTGAGGAAGCGGGCATCCACATCGACTACATTGCCGGCACCAGCATCGGCGCCATCGTGGGCGGACTCTACGCTACGGGCTACACCTGCGACGAACTGGAACAGCTGTTCTGCCAGCAGGAGTGGCTGTCGCTGCTCACCGACCGCGACGAAGAACTCGTCAACGAGCCTTACCGCATGAAGAACGGCATCGTCTACCTCTTCGGCTTCCCCGTCTACGATACGCAGAAGACTTCCATCGGCCTGCTGCGCGGCGAGCGCATAGAGCAGGTGCTCGACTCGATGATGGGCTGCCGCGGGCTCAACGAGTTTGGAGAGCTGAAGATTCCCTTCCGTTGCGTGGCCACCGAGTTTCGCAATGCCAACGAGGTGGTGCTCTCGAGCGGAATGCCGGCCGAGGCGATGCGCGCCTCAATGGCCATTCCAGGTGTCTTCAAGCCGGTACGCATCGATGGTCGTCTGCTGGTCGACGGCGGTATGATGAATAACCTGCCCGTCGACGTGGTCAGACAGATGGGGGCCGACATCGTGATTGCCATTGACCTCCAGCAGAACAAGGAAGAGGCCAACGGCACCGACTTGGGCTTGCTATCCTCGTTCGGCGACATGCTGGGCATCAGCGGACTCATCAACTGGGTAGAGACCCGCCCCGATGTCAAGAAGTATAAGGAAAACGTGAAGGGTGCCGACATCTACATTAATCCGTCCATCAGCGACGCCGACGCCACAAGCTTCGGCAGTCAGAAGATGGTCTACATGCTGAAACAAGGTGAGCAGGCAGCGCGCGAAATGATGCCGCAGCTGAAGGCGCTCACAGAAAAAACACCAAAACCATGATTAGCAAGAACCAACTGAAGGCTGTCCGGCAGCTGGAGATGAAGAAGTATCGCACGCGCGAAGGATTGTTTGTGGCTGAGGGGCCAAAGGTTGTGGGCGACCTGCTGCGCTGCGGCTTCCGCCCCGCTATGCTCTTTGCCACACCTGAATGGAACGGCAGCGACGCACAGCTGGTGACCGACGACGAGCTGCGCAAGCTCAGCTTCCTGCAGCATCCGCAACAGGTTCTTGCCGTCTTTCCTATCCCCGATGTGCAGCCGGCAGCCCAAAAGTCGCAACTCGCCCTTGTGCTCGACGGCGTGCAAGACCCAGGTAACCTGGGTACCATCATCCGCATTGCTGACTGGTTCGGCATTTCTACCATCTTCTGCTCTGAAGATACGGCCGATGCCTGGAACCCCAAAGTGGTGCAGGCAACGATGGGAAGCATAGCGCGAGTGCAGATTGTCTATTGCGACCTTCAGCAATTGTTGAAGAACACCACCCTACCCGTCTACGGCACGCTGCTCGACGGCAACAACATCTACGAGCAGGAGCTGAAGCCCGAGGGTTATATAGTAATGGGCAACGAGGGGAATGGCATTTCGGCACCCATTCGTCAACTCGTCACCCATCGTCTGCTCATTCCCAGCTTCCGCCCAGGGGCCGAAAGCTTGAACGTAGCTATAGCAACGGCTATCACCTGTTCGGAGTTCCGCAGGCGATAGCCGTCTGTTCTCTATTTGGAATATCTCTCAATCAGGCCGTCGGCTTGCGGGTCGCCCAGCTCCTTGGCCTTCTGCAGGTTCTTCAGACCTTCCTGCTTCTGTCCCTTCTGACATTGGGCCACACCCAGGAAGAGGTAGCCGTCGCTACCCTCAGGATAGACCTCAATACACTTTCGGGCCGTCACCATCGCATCATCGTAAAGCCCCACTCGCACTTGCAGCGAAGCTTTTTCGGCATAGTAGAGGTCGTGCTTCGGCTCCATGCTGATGGCCTTGTCTATATCGTTGAGCGCCTGCTGGAACAAGCGTCCGCCCATATCGGCCTGGAAACGCAGGTAGTAGAAGTTTGCCGTCAGCTGCGAGCGCATCAGCTCTTCATAGTCGTTCAGGTCGGCCACAGCTTCGCGATACTTCTTGGCATCGAGCCGCGCCTGGGCCCGAGCCAGGATATAGGGAGCTGCCTCGCGCAGATAGGGACGCGAGAAGAGGGCCACAGCACTATCGAGCATAGCCAACTGCCGAAGCGTATCGCCCATCATGAGCTGGCAACGGGAAGCTTCGAAGAAGATGTCTGCCGAGCGCATATCACTCTGCGAGAGCTTCATGTAGTCGTCGAACGCCTCCTGGTACTTCTTCATTGAATAGAGCACGAGGGCCTTCTGATGCAGATAGGTGGGCATAGGATTGATGTCGTAGGCCTTGTTGACCTCTTGCAGCGAGCGCTCCAGCGTCCACGGCTCATAGGCAACTCCGTTCTTGTAGAGCAGCTTCTGGTATATCAGGCGCGAGTAGCTGTAGTGAGTCTCGTCTTTCTTCTGGCTCACCTTCAGCGCCTGCTCCATGCTTTGGTCGGCCTCTTCGAAGCGGTTGCCGTCAGCGCTCAGCTCGGCGCGGCAGATGTAGCCGTCGGGCTCATTGGGGAATTGGGCCACGAAATCGTCGACCAACGTGGCGTAGGCAGCAGAGTCGAGCGACTGTACGCCCAGGAAGAGGGCGAGCTGAGCCTGTCCGAGGTCGGTGGGAATAGCTTTCTTGATATGGGTAGAGCGCATCACGGCATCGTTGATGCTCAGTCCTGAAATCTTCAGGCTGTCGGCAAAGAGCACGCTCACGGCGTAGCTCAGCGTATCGGCAGCCGATGAAGGCTGCTGCATCAGGCCTACCACCTCGCCGTTCTCGTTCAGCAACGGAGCGCCTACAGCCGTCTCGGGCATCTGCATAGCCACCGTATAGTAGGAATAATACTCCTGGAAAGTCTCAGCCTTACGCACCACACCCTCAGGCACCTTCTTCAGTTCGCGATAGGGCAACAGCCACACGTTGACGCCTTCGGACAATGCTGCGGCCGACATCGGAAGCACCTGCGGCTTCTTGATGTCGACACGAAACTTCGCTACATCGTACATCTCGTTGGCTCCCAGCAGACAGGCCACCTCATACTCCTTTTCTTCTGCATCGACGACGATGGCCCGCGAGGCTCCCTTGAACGGGCTGAAGCTACTGATGGCCTCGCCCTGCTCGCCTACGAAGAAACCCGTGCTGCTGCCCGTCAGCGTGCCGTCGGCAGCAAAGGTCTTCAGCGTGAACACCGACTTCGAGGCTTTCTTTGCCCACTTAGGCTGCGCCTGAACGGACAAGGAAAGCAAAAGAAAGAGCGGCAGAATAATCCAAAGCCGCTTACTGATGATTGATTTCCTATTCTTTTGTTTCATTGCTATCATTCTATACCGTATATAGTTTTAGTTTATTGTTTCACTTTCAGCAGCTGCTTGGCATTCTCAATAGCAGCATCGCTCACGTCGCTTCCACTCAGCATCTGAGCTATTTCGCGCACACGTTCGTCGGGCTTTAACTGCTGCATGTAGCTCGTTGTGCCTTGCGAGGTCTCCTCCTTATACACTTTGTAGTGGTGACTGCCCAATGCGGCAATCTGCGGCAGGTGGGTGATGCTGATGACCTGTCGGCCGCCGGCGCCCATCTCGTGCATGATTTGAGCCATCTGCTCGGCTATCTTTCCGCTGACACCCGTATCGATTTCGTCGAAGATAATCGTGGGCAGCTTCACGGCTCCGCTAATCATTGCCTTCAAAGCTAACATCACGCGGGCAATCTCACCACCTGACGCCACCTGCGAAACAGGTTGCAACGACGTCGACGTGTTGGCGCTGAAGAGGAACGACACCGAATCCTGGCCATTGTGGCTCAGTTCCGATTTCGTGACTGCGATTTCGAAACGCACGTTGGGCATACCCAACGGCACCAGCCGCTGACGCATCTCCTGCTCAATCTGTCGGGCAGCCTGCTGGCGCAGGTTCGTCAGCACGTCGGCCTGCTGGCAGCACTTCGTCCTGACTGCTTCAAGTTCGGCTTCCTGTTCGGCCAGCGCTTCGTCGCTATTCTCGATTGTGCTGAGCTTCTGCTCGAGGTCGGCCTTGATGGCCAGCAACGCCTCGACCGTTTCCACACGATACTTCTTCTGCAGATCGTAGAGCTTGTCAAGACGGGCGTTTACGGCGTCGAGCTCTGAGGGGTCGAAGTCGATATCCTCGAGCAGCGAACCCACCTCTTGCGAAACGTCCTTCAGCTCTATGTAGCTGCTGTCGAGCCTTGCTGTCAACTCAGCTGCTTGGGGGAATACTTTGGCAATACCGCTTAGCGCGCCGACCGCCGTCTTCAGCTGACTGACGATGCCGTTCTCATCGCCCGACAACGCGTGGTCGGCCTCGTAGAGTGCAGTCTTAATGTCCTCCGAATGGCTCATCGTCTCGCTTCTGCGCTCCAGCTCTTCCTGTTCGCCTTCTGCGAGACGGGCATTGGCCAGCTCGTCAAACTGAAACTGCAGGAAGTCCTGGTTCTGGCGGTTACGCTCGATGCTGTCTTTCAGCTCTGCCAGGCGGCGTTTTGCCTGTTGATAGAGGGTGAACGACTGCCGATAAAGTTCCAGCTGCTTGGTGTCCTGAGCGAGAATGTCAACCACGTTGAGCTGAAAATCCTGCTTTCCCAGCAGCAGGTTCTGGTGTTGCGAATGGACGTCGACCAGCTGCTCGCCGAGTTCCTTGAGCAGAGCCAGCGGCACGGGTGTGTCGTTGATGAAGGCGCGGCTTTTGCCCGATGCCATCAGTTCCCTGCGCACGATGGTGTCGGCAGCATCCTGTTCTATGTCGTTTTCGTTGAAGAAGTCGGTCATTGGATAGCGCGACAGGTCGAAATGCGCCTCGATGACGCACTTTTCGGCTCCCTGCTTGATGCTTTTCGAGTCGGCTCGCTGTCCCAGCAGCAGGCCGATGGCGCCGAGCACGATGCTCTTGCCTGCACCCGTCTCGCCGGTAATCACCGAAAAACCTTCGCTGAACTCGATGTCGAGCTCAGAAATCAACGTAAAATTCTTAATATATAGCTTTTTCAGCATTGGTCAAAACATGTTTATTGAAAGCAGCCTACTGTTTGATCTTCTCCCATGAATTATTCTGCGAGGCATTGATGCTAAAGAGAATATCGTAGACCGATTCTTTTTCTTTCTGCGTGCCCTTGCCCTTGTAGATGTTGGCCAGCTCGTCTTTCTTGTAGTCGGTCCATATCTGCGGCAGCAGGCTCAAAGGCTTGTCTTCGTGGGCTTTCTTCAGGTCGTTCTCGAGTGCTGTGGTCACGTTGGTACGTCCGCGCTCCACGTTCTGCGCCATTTCGTCGAGCCCTGTGCGATAGTAGTCGTACTGCAGCTGGCGGAAGGGCTTCATAGCCTCGTCGAGATAATCGTTGATGATGGCAAAGCGGTTGCGCGAATCTTCGAACGACTTCCATCCTGGGAAGCCCAAGTCCTGACAGTTGTTCACAAGGTTCATGCAACGTTGCAGCACGTCGGTACCACCCATCGGCGAGAAGCTGTCGAGGTTAAGACCAATAATCAGGTAGGCATAGTAGGCAAAGAGTGCCGTCAGCTGATTATCGACCGACTCCTCGTTGAAGTTCAGCTGGTCGAACTGCGCAAAGTCGAAGTTGAAGTTGCGGTCGGTATTATTATATAAGGTGGTAGTATAGGCCGAGTTGTATACGGGGCGGTTGGCCTGTATGAGTGCTGTGGCCGTGAATCGGTTCTGCGAGGCATCGTACTTAGAGACGGTGATGTTGAAGTTGACGACGATACGTTCGTTCTCCTGAAACTGCAGAGCCGTCCACTGCCGTTCGTTCATGAACTGCTCAAGTGTTTGCTGCAGGTTCTCGAACACGGATGCGTCGGTTCCCTGCACTTGCTGGCGATTGATGGTCACCTTTGCCTGCAGCTCCTGCGCCTCGGCCGAAGCGACCGTCAGCAGGAGGAGGGAAAGAAGGAATGCGAGTCGTCGTTTCATCATAGTCTTCGCTGTAGTTCGTCGATGATGTCGCGTGCCACCAGCTGCTTCGATTTCTTCTCGAAGTCCTTCTGACCCTCACGCGAGATGATGCTGATTTGATTGTCGTCGCTCTGAAAGCAGGTTCCCTTGTTGCGCAGGGAATTGAGCACGATGAAGTCGAGGTTCTTCTTCTCAAGCTTCTGCTGTGCGTTGGCCTGTTCGTCGTTGGTTTCGAGCGCGAAGCCCACCATCAGCTGTCCGGCCTTCTTCATGCGACCCAGCTCGGCGGCAATATCAGGATTGGGCACGAGGTGCAGTACGAGGTCGTCGCCCACACGCTTGATTTTCTGCTCGGCCACGTCGGCAGGACGGAAGTCGGCCACAGCGGCACAGAGGATGGCAGCGTCGGATTGGGGGAAGACCTCGACAGAAGCGTCATACATCTGCCGGCAACTCTCTACCCCGCGAAGGGTGAAGTTGGGAGCGTGGAGCAAGAAAGGCGAAGGCTGAATGGCCACAGGGCCGGCTATGAGGGTTACGTTAGCACCACGACGGGCACACTCTTCGGCGAGTGCGAAGCCCATCTTGCCGCTGGAGTAGTTGCCAATGAAGCGAACGGGGTCAATCTTCTCATACGTAGGCCCTGCAGTAATCATGATGCGTTTACCCTGCAAGTCCTTCTCTTCGAAGTAGTTATCAAGACAGGCGACGATATTCTCAGGCTCCTCCATCCGCCCTTTGCCTTCCAACCCGCTGGCCAGGAATCCGCTCTGCGGTTCGATGATGATGTTGCCAAAGGAGCGCAGTCGCTCCAAGTTCTGCTGGGTGGTTGGATGGGCGTACATGTCTAAGTCCATCGCGGGTGCCACGAAGACGGGGGCTTTCATCGAAAGGTAGGTGGTGATGAGCATGTTGTCGGCTATGCCGCCCGCCATCTTGCCAAGCGTGGAGGCGGTGCAGGGAGCCACCAGCATCGCATCGGCCCATAGGCCGAGCGCCACATGCGAGTGCCACGTTCCGTCGCGCTGCGAGAAGAAGTCGCTAATGACGGGCTTCTGGGTGAGCGCAGAGAGCGTGATGGGGGTGATAAACTCCTTGCCGGCAGGCGTGATGACCACCTGCACCTCGGCTCCGGCCTTCACCAGCCCGCGTATGATGTAGCAAGCCTTGTAGGCGGCGATGGAACCTGTAATGCCCAATACGATTTTCTTGCCTTTCAACATACGCGCCTACATGTGCTTTTGGATTTCGCGCAGACGGATGCGTGTGAGCACCTGCTTGGTGTTATAGGTGAAGTCGCCCTGCAGAATCCAGCTGTAGTAGCCGGGATCTGTCTGCAGCACGTCGGCCACAGGCTTGCCCTTGTGCTTGCCGAAGTTGAACACTTCGACCATGATGGGGTTGCCGTCCTTGTCTTTCACCGTCTGTCCGCTGCGGTCTTTCATCTCTGCCCACACGATGCGTCCTGCGAAATCCACGTTCTGATTGACCTTCGAGAAGTCGGCCAGGAACTGCATGTCGTTCTGCAGCACGCGTCCTTCAGGGTCTTCGCCCAGCTCGCGCTGCTTCTCCTCGGTGTAGCGGTCGAGTTCGGCCTGCAGCACGCGATAGGTGGCCTCCGTATCCTGGTCGGCGCGGTGGGCTTCGAAGTCGTCAGACATCTTGCGGCCGCAGTAGAACTTGTAGGCGGCAGCCAGATTGCGTCGCTCCAACTTGTGGAAGATGGTCTGCACGTCGATGAGTCGGCACTTCGAGAAGTCGAAGTCGATACCGGCACGCAGGAACTCTTCGGCCAACAGGGGCACGTCGAAGTGATTGGAGTTGAAACCGGCAATGTCGCTCCCCTTGAACACTTCGTGAATTTCGCTGGCCAGCTGCTTGAAGGTTGGCTTGTCCTTCACGTCGTCGTTGGTGATACCTGTCAGCTCGGTAATTACGGGCAGGATGTAGACCTCTGGATTGATGAGGTAGTTGCCTCGAATTTCCTCGCCATTGGGCATTACCTTAATATATGAAAGCTGTATGACGCGGTCTTTGACGATGTCAAGTCCAGTGGTCTCTAAGTCGAAGATGACCAATGGTTTCTGTAGGTTCAGCTTCATGTCTCAGGCTTAGTCGTTAATGAGCATGGGCATCATGAGCATGAGCACGTCCTGATTCTCGGGTTGCTCAGAGGGCAGCACAAGTCCGGCGCGGCTGGGGTCGGCCAGCTGTATGACCACCTCGGGGCAGTCGAAGTTGCTCAGAATTTCGATGAACGACGAGCCTTTGAAGCCGATGCTCATGGGCATTCCGTTGTAGTCGCAGGCCATGCTTTCGGTAGCATTCTTGGCGAAGTCGTAGTCTTCGGCATTGAGCTGGAGCGTTCCGTTCTCCACGCGGAAGCGGATGAGGTTGCTCGAGTCGTTGGCAAAGGGCTGCACGCGGCGCAGGGCCGAGAGAAGTCCGAGGCGGTCGACCGTCAGCTGGTTGGGGTTGCTCTGTGGGATGACTGAATTGTAGTTGGGATAGCGTCCCTCGATGAGGCGGCACTTGATTTGCGTGTCGCCGAGGTCTATCTCCACGTTACGCTCGTCGAAGCGGATGATGACCTCGTTGCCGTCCTTGGCCAGGATGCCCTTGAGCAGCGTGGCGGGCTTCTTGGGCAGGATGAATGAGGCGGGCTGCTCGCTCTTCACGGAGAACACTTTGTTGCGCACGAGCTTGTGTCCGTCGCTGGCTACGATAGCCAGGCAGTCGGGCGTCAAGTCGAAATAGATGCCGTTCATCACGGGTCGCAGCTCGTCTTGTGCGGTGGCAAAGAGCGAGCGGTTGATGTTGTCGGCCAGGATGTTGTTGGGCATGTTGATGGTGGCAGCAGCATCGCCTACCTCCTGTGCCTGGGGGAACTCGTCGGCATTCTCGATGGGTAGTGTGAACTGTCCGTTCTGATAAGCTATCTTAGCCACGTTGTCGTTCTGGTTGACGTCGAAGGTGATGGGCTGCTCAGAGATGCCCTTCACGGCGTCGAGTAAGTTGTGGCTTCCGATGGCGAAACGTCCGTCGCTGTCGCTGTCGTTCAGCTCTACAACGGTCTGCATCGTGTTCTCGCTGTCTGATGCGGTCAGATGAAGCGTAGTACCTTTTACTTCGAACACGAAGTCGCCTAAGATGGGCAACGAGTTCTTGCTGTTAATCACTCTCGAAAGTGCAGCCAGTCGGCTGCTGAGCGCACTGCTCGAAACGGTAAATCTCATAATCTACTTTATTATTTATGTTTTGTTTTTTCTAAGTTGTATCGGAGTACAAAAATACAAAAATAATGTGTATGTAGCAAAAATATCGCGAAAAAATTGCGCATTTTCAAACTATTTTAGTAATTTCGCGAGCGAAAAGACGAAAAAACAATTAAAAGTAACATTTTATAGTATGGAAACAACAGGAAAAGTAATTGCCATCATGGAGGCAAGAGGTGGCGTCTCGGCACGCACCGGAAATTCATGGATGACTCAGGAGTATGTCATTGAAATGCCTGGTCAATACCCCCGCAAGATGATGTTCAACATCTTCGGCGAGGACAGAATCAAGCAGTTTAACATTCAGCCGGGCGAGGAAATCACCGTTCAGTTCGACATCGATGCACGTGAGTACAACGGCCGCTGGTACAACGATATTCGTGCCTACAACATTCTTCGTGGACAGGCTGCTCAGACGGTTCCCTCTGCCACGCCATTCCCGCCTGCTCAGGAGCCCGTCAGCTCGGCTGCGCCTGCGGCATCGGCAGCACCCTTCCCACCCACTCAGGAGCCCGCTTCAGGCGAAGGCAGCGCCGACGACCTGCCCTTCTAAGGAGAACACATTTCAGGACGTATACAGAGACATGGTGGTCATCAACAGCCGCTGTGTCTCTGTTGTTTTTTGTACTTTGTGACATGTGACGTTGTGACATTAAGGAGGTTCAATAGTTCGGAGACAGAATTGTATAAGAAAATATATAAGTATTATATATTAATATATTATATATTATTATAATAATATTATATAATTTTAACATTGAACTGTAAAATTTCAGGGATTTTGCTGCTGATATAGTTATGCAAGGTGCTTAATGTCACAAATTCACATGTCACAAAATCCCATTTTGACGAGGGGTGGTGTGTGTACCTCGGCTAAAATGCTGAATATGAAGTTGTTACGCCTCTGCCATATTTTGGCCGTTTGCTTGTACCGTTTGAACGAACAAAAAGGGGCGATTCAGCAAACAAAAAGCCCCCTTTGGACGAGCCAAAGGGACGATTCTGCAAACAAAAGCCACCTTTGAACGAGCCAAAGAGACGATTCAGCAAACAAAAGCGGGATTCAGTACTAAAAACCCAGTTGCAGACAATCAGCATTGAAATCCCCTCCCATGCTTCTTATGATATTGTGCAAAGAACTTTAGTTAATATTTTCTAATTAGGCGGACAATTTTTGTTTGCCTTTTCTTTTCTCTCTGATG
>CACXYH010000035.1 GCA_902771785.1 uncultured Prevotellaceae bacterium | reverse complement strand
TCAGCCGTTGGCCTTCCTGCTCCCGCTGTTGTGCTGCTACTTCCATTTGGTGGCGGCGACGAATGGAATCCTCATAGTTAATGACGAACTGCTGGCACTGGTGGATGCTGTCCTCGTTGCCAGTCCATACGTTACGCTCCAACCATATAACATTTGCGTTGGTAGCTGGCAAGGTAGCACGTAAGGCACGGTACTTCCAGTCGCTTAATTCAAGGCGGTCAATCTCCTTTGACTGGTCGTAGATTTGGACTGTCAAGAAGAAGATAAGGAAGAAAAGGACACTGTTTTTTAAAATTAGCTCAAAAGAAACACTCCTTCCGAATAAATAATTTTCCGACAAAAAAGAAATCAGATACACGCCAAGAGGGGTAGCTATTAGAACTATTGAAACATAAAATAGGTAAAATTTTATGACGTTCAGCAAATTGGAGTTTCGACTTTTCATTTTTTGATCTATTTTTCGGTTTAAATATAATCAAACACAATCTTGTCACAAACCAGCAATATGTAATTATCACTCCGTGAAGTCATCCCAACCAGTCGGTGAAGATAAGTATGCAGTCGTGCACCGTCTCAAAGAATTTCTCTATTCGTTGTTTCACGCTCTTCCAATAAATTCCATTCATAAACCGCTAATTAGTAATAAAATTGAATTTATATCAAAAGTACTGATTTTATCTCTATTTTTTGTCGAGATGTTTGATTTTTAACAAAAGACAAACATTTTTATAAAAGTGGTACTCTTTATAACTATTCAGACTAATATTTAATATTCAAACGCAGACTTCTAAAGTTTGCTAGATCCATAATACTCCAATAGGATCGAATATCAAAAAAACTGAGGTCACCGGGACGGTTTGATTTCATTAATTTTCTCGATTTTCGACTTTGTGACATTTGACTTTGTGACATTAAGCACCTTCCGACTATCTTCGGGGTTTAGTTGGGCTCTAAAAGATACTCATAAGATAGTAATAATATTATATATTACTGACCCCACCCCCAGCCCCTCCCCTAGGAGGGAGGGGAACTCAAGCGGCAACAGTCAACCAAGTTTTCAGACTGATCCTGAAAAAGATGAAAACAGCAGTAGCTACGGGAGTGCTCACGTGGGGGGCTACAAACGGCCCTCTTCGTGATAGCTGTAGTAGAGGCCGTCGGTGATGATGACGTGGTCAAGGAAATGGATGCGCATCACCTCGCAGGCCTTCTGGATGCGCTTTGTCAGCTCGTCGTCCTGCCTGCTGGGACGTATGCTGCCGCTGGGGTGATTGTGGCAAACGGCCATCATCGTGGCATTGCAGAGCACGGCCTCGCGCATCAGGATGCGAACATCGACGCTCACCTCGGTGATGCCGCCGTGAGCTATGCGCACGTCCTTGATGAGCCGGCAGCTCTGGTTCATCAGCAGCAGCCAGAACTCCTCTACGTCGAGGTCTTGCATCTTGGGGTGCATGTAGTTGTAGAGCCGGGTGGCAGAGCCCAGGTCGGGCCGCTCCTGCGGTTTCTCAGCCTGCCGCCGCTTGCCCAGCTCGCAGGCCGCAAGAATGGTGATGGCCTTTGCCTCACCGACGCCACGAAACTGGCACAAATCGCTGATGGTGAGCTTGCCCAGCGTGTTCAGATTGTTCTGGCAACTGTTGAGGATTCGCTTCATCAGCGCCACAGCGTCTTCCTGTGGCGAGCCCGAGCCGATGAGGATGGCCAGCAGCTCGGCATCGCTTAGCGCCTGGGCGCCGAGCCGCATGAGCCGCTCGCGCGGCCGGTCGGCCTCGTCCCACTCGTTGATGTTCAGCTTCTCGCTCATTTGTAGAAATTCTTCTCAAAAGCCGTAAATTCGTCCTGCTTCAGCACGCAGCGCTTCCACCACGATTCGAGGAAGCCGAAGCCATAGCCCATCAGCTGGACAAAGGCGGCCGGAATGCTGAGCAGCCCCACGCGAAGGCTGCGGTTGCGAAGGCTGGAATCGACGAAGATGACGGCGCTATAGAACAGGATAGGCAGCCAGGGGGCTGCGCAGAGCCAGTACCAGCGGTGAGGGTCGTCGTAGTGCATGAGCACGCGGCCCACGGCCGAAACGAGCACGAGGCCGATGACGCCCAGGGTGAAGACCATAGGCAGCAGGTGGACGAGCTTCAGCGTGCCTGGATGGCGCTTTGAGAGGTTGATGCGGGCGATGCCGCTGTTGTATACCTGGCGGAAGAACTTGCGGAAGTCGGTGCGCCGCTTGTGCCACACCCAGGCCGAAGGCAGCAGGCGCGTCTTATAGCCTGCCTCAACGATGCGATAGGAGAAGTCGATATCCTCGCCAAAGCGCATCTTCGAGAAGCCGCCCAGCTCGCGATAGACGTCGCGGCGGATGCCCATGTTGAACGAGCGGGGATAGAACTTGTCGAGCTTGGCCTTGCCGCCACGAATGCCGCCCGTAGTGAAGAACGAGGTCATCGAGTAGCTGATGGCCTTCTGCACGGGCGTGAACGAGGGATGGGCCGCATCAGGGCCGCCCCAGGCATCGCAGGCCGTCGCAGAGAGCTCGGCATCGACAGCCGACAGATAGTCGGCAGGCAGCACAACGTCGGAGTCGAGCACGATGAGCCATTGGCCCGAGGCACGCTCAGCGCCGTAGTTGCGGCTCTGGCCAGGACCGCTGTTCTCCTTATTATAATAATGCAAATCAAGGATGTCTGCATACTTGTTGCAGACATCCTTGCAGGCTTTCTGAGACCCGTCTTCTACGATAATCACCTCGAAATCCTTCAGCTTCTGCGAGCAGAGACTCTGCAGCAGCTCGTCGACTTCGTCAGGACGATTATAGACGGGAACGATGATTGAATATTTCACTCTTCACTTTTCCCTTAAAAGCGGTAGCCGCTCGGCCCGAAGGGACGCTTTCACAAAGCGTAGCGACTGAAAGAAATTTTTCACTTTTCACTATTCACTTTTCCCTTAAATAAGGATTACTCCTTAGCGCGAGCCAGATAAGAACCGTCGCGAGTGTCCACCTGGATAAGGTCACCCTCGTTGATGAACAGAGGAACGCGCACCTCAACGCCCGTCTCGAGCGTAGCAGGCTTCAGCGTGTTGGTGGCGGTATCGCCCTTGATGCCGGGCTCAGAGTGGGTGACACGCAGAACGGTCTTCACGGGCATCTCGGCATAGAGGATGGTGCCGTCGGTAGTGTCGCTGACGACGCTAACGGTGTCGCCCTCCTTCATGTATTCGTGACCAATCACGAGGTCGTTGGCAATGGGAATCTGCTCGAAGGTCTCGTTGTTCATGAAGATGCGGCCTTCCTGGTCTTCATAGAGATACTGATAGTCGCGGTGCTCGATGACCACGTCTTCCAGCTTCTCGCCGATGTTGTAGCGGCGCTCCAGCACACGGCCGTCGCTGACGTTCTTCAACTTGATGTTCATGATGGTGTTTCCCTTACCCGGCTTGCGATGCTGGAAGTCGATGCAAACCCAAATGCTGCCGTCCATGCGGATAGCAGTTCCTTTCTTAATGTCTTGCGAATTAATCATAAAAAAACAATGTAATACTTGAAATTTCGGGTGCAAAGGTACGAAATATTTCTTAATTCATGAGTGATTATTCATATTTTTTTGAGAAAAACTTGCGTAATTCAAAAGAAATGAGTACTTTTGCACCCCAAATCGGTAAACAAACAATAAAAATAAATAAGTAAAGCAATGAAAAGAACATTCCAGCCGCACAATCGCCGCCGCGTGAACAAGCATGGTTTCCGCGAGCGCATGGCCTCCAAGAACGGCCGCCGCGTCCTGGCATCACGTCGTGCCAAGGGTCGCAAGAAGCTTACTGTATCTGACGAGCGTCACGGAAAGTAAGACACACACTCACACTGGTTCGTAAAAAGGAACGAATTTGAGATAAAGGGGATGAAACAGCGTTTTCATCCCCTTTGTTGTGCAGCCCCCCGCCACGCAGACGACAGGAATTTGGGCGTTTTCTTAATAAAATATGTGCAGAGTTTGCAGCGTTTCGAATATTTTACGTACCTTTGTGGCAAAATAGAGAAAAAGAAGCAGAGCTATGACAACGAAAGAATTCTTTGGCAAACTGTTCAGCCCCTTCTTCATGCTGCATCTGCTGGCAATGGCGGTGGTCGTGGTGCTGCTGTGCGTAGGCGTGCACTACGGACTGAACATCTACACCCACCACGGCGAGAACATCAAGGTGCCCAACCTGCAGGGCATGAACTTCGCCAAGGCGCTGGAGATGCTGGAGGAAGACGGGCTCGCGATAGAGGTGGCCGACACGGGCTACAACAAGCGGCTGCCGCCCAACTGCGTGCTGGCACAGACGCCGAGCGAGGGAGCCAACGTGAAGGCAGGACGCACCATCTACGTCACCATCAACTCGCTGGCCTCGCCCACGCTCGCCATTCCCGACCTGATAGACAACAGCAGCTTCCGCGAGGCATCGGCACGACTCACGGCGCTGGGCTTCCGACTGCTGGAGCCCAAGGTGATTCACGGCGAGAAAGACTGGGTCTACGGCATTGAGTGCCGCGGACGTCGCCTGATGGCAGGCGAACAGGTATCGATAGAGCTACCGCTGACCCTCGTCATCGGTGAAGGCTTCGACGAGGAAGAGGACGAATACACCGACGCACTCTTCGAGACCGACAGCACCGAAGCCGGCGTGACGACGGAAACTGACGACTACGATTTCGACGAGAACCTATGACCGAAGACGAAGAAGGACTGCAGCTCTTGACTGCCGACGACGACGGAGAGGAACAACAGGGACTCTTTGAGCACTACCGCATCGTGGCCGATGCCGGACAGGTGCCCACGCGCGTCGACAAGTTCATGCAGGAACACATGCAGCACACCTCGCGCAACCGCATACAGCTGGCCGCGCAGGCGGGCTTCGTACACGTGAACGAACGGCCCGTGAAGAGCAACTACAAGGTGAGGCCCGGCGACGTAGTCACGCTGATGCTCGACCGCCCGCACTACGACACGACCATTGAACCCGAAGACATCCCCCTCGACATTGTTTATGAAGACGACCAGCTGATGGTCATCAACAAGCCGGCAGGCATGGTGGTACACCCCGGCGTGGGCAACTTCCACGGCACGCTGGCCAACGCCGTTGCCTGGCACCTGCGGCTGCTGTCCACCTACGACCCCAACGACCCGCAGGTGGGGCTCGTGCACCGCATCGACAAGGACACCAGCGGACTGCTGGTCGTGGCCAAGACGCCCGAGGCCAAGTCGCACCTGGGCCGGCAGTTCTTCGACCACGACACCCACCGCAGCTACAACGCGCTGGTGTGGGGAAACCTGACAGAAGACGAAGGACGCATTGAGGGCAACATAGGCCGCGACCCGCGCGACCGGCAGCGCATGGAGGTGTTTCCGCCCGACTCCGAAACGGGAAAGCCCGCCGTCACCCACTGGCGCGTGATGGAGCGCTACGGCTACACCACCCTCGTGGAGTGCCGTCTGGAGACGGGGCGCACCCACCAGATACGCGCCCACATGAAGCACATCGGGCACCCGCTCTTCGCCGACGAGAAATACGGCGGCATGGAGGTGCTGCGAGGCGAGCGCACGGCCAGCTACAAGGCCTACATCCACAACTGCTTCGCGCTCTGTCCGCGCCAGGTGCTGCACGCCCGCACGCTGGGCTTCGTCCACCCCACCACAGGCCGGCAGATGGACTTCACCTCAGAGTGGCCGCAGGACATGACGGCCCTCATCGACAAATGGAGAAACTATTTAAAAGGAAACAATAATACACTATGAAACATTTGAAACGCACCATTGCCATCGTTTGCGGTGGCGACTCTTCCGAGCACGACGTATCGCTGCGCTCGGCACAAGGAATCTATGCCAACTTCGACAAAGAACGCTATAACGTCTACATCGTCGACGTGAAAGGCCAGGACTGGCACGTCGAGCTGCACGACGGAACCACAGCGCGCATCGACCGCAACGACTTCTCGTTCGTAGAGGACGGACGCGCCATTCAGTTCGACTATGCCTACATCACCATTCACGGCACACCCGGCGAGAACGGCATCATGCAGGGCTACTTCGACCTCATCGGCGTGCCCTACTCCACCAGCGGCGTGCTGGTAGAGGCGATGACGTTCGACAAGTTCGTGCTCAACCAGTACCTGCGCGGCTACGGCGTCAGCGTGGCCGACTCGCTGCTCATCCGCAAGGGCTACGAGGAGCTGGTGAGCGACGACGAGATTGAGCAGCGCATCGGCATGCCCTGCTTCGTGAAGCCCGCCGCCGACGGCTCGTCGTTCGGCGTGTCGAAGGTGAAGAACAAAGACCAGCTGGCTCCCGCCATCCGCAAGGCCATGATGGAGAGTCCCGAGGTGATGGTCGAGGCCTTCCTCGAAGGAACGGAAATCACACAGGGCTGCTACAAGACCAAGCAGAAGGCCGTGCTGCTGCCCATCACCGAGGTGGTGACGAGCAACGAGTTCTTCGACTACGACGCCAAGTACAACGGACAGGTGCAGGAGATTACGCCGGCACGCATTCCGCAGGAGGTAGCCGAGCGCGTCTCGCAAATCACCAGCCACATCTACGACATCCTGCATTGCAACGGCATCATCCGCATAGACTACATCATCTCGAAGGAAGGCAAGATTTCGATGCTCGAAATCAACACCACGCCGGGCATGACCGCCACCAGCTTCATTCCACAGCAGGTGCGCGCAGCAGGCCTCAACATGACTCAGGTGCTCACCGACATCGTAGAAAACCAATTCTAAGTGAAAAGGGAAAAGTGAAGAGTGAAGAGTGAATAATTTGCTACCGCGAGTATGGAGTACGATATAAAAGAGTTTGACGAGATACGGCCTTACGAGGCTGGCGAGATGAAGCAGGCATTCAACGAGCTGCTCGCCGACAGGCAGTTCAACGTGCTGATGAAGGGGCTGGTGCCCTGGATGCCACAAGCTGTGCGCAACGCCCTGTTGCGCCTGGCCTTCGTGGGGGTGAAGACCCCGCTCGACTTCCAGAAGCGGTTCATGAAGCCCGTCGTCAACTACGTCATCCGCAAGCACACCGACGGCTGTTCCTTCGACTATAGCCAGCTGCCTGCCGACAAGCAGCACCACCGCTACACGTTCATCTCGAACCACCGCGACATCGTGCTCGACTCGGCCTTCCTCGACGTGAAGCTCGTGGAGAACGGATTCCCCACCACCGTCGAGATTGGCATCGGCGACAACCTGCTCATCTACCCCTGGATCAAGCGGCTCGTGCGCATGAACAAAGCCTTCACCGTGCGCCGAGGCCTCACCGCCCACGAGATGCTGCGCAGCAGCCAGCTCATGAGCCGCTACATCCACTACGCCGTCACCCGGAAGGCCGAAAACATCTGGCTGGCACAGCGCGAGGGACGCGCCAAGGACAGCGACGACCGCACCCAGGAGTCGGTGCTGAAGATGCTGGCCATGGGCGGCGAGCTCCGCGAACTGAACATCGTGCCGCTCACCATCAGCTACGAATACGACCCCTGCGACTACCTCAAGGCGCAGGAGTTCCAGCAGAAGCGCGACAACCCCGCCTTCAAGAAGAGCCGGCAAGACGACCTCGACAACATGCGCACGGGCATCTTCGGCTATAAGGGACGCGTGGCCTACCACTGCGCCGCACCCATCAACACCTGGCTCGACGAGCTGGACGGCCTGCCCCGTCAGGAGCGCTATGCCGCGCTGGCACAACGCATGGACCGCGAGATTCACAGCCACTACACGCTCTTCCCCTGCAACTACGTAGCTGCCGACCTGCTCAGCGGCAAGGCCGACTACGCTACTCACTACACCGAGCAAGACAAAGCCCGCTTCGAGCACTACCTCGACAGCCGGCTGGCCCTCATCGACCTGCCCAACAAGGACGAGGCCTTCCTGCGCGAGCGCATGCTCATCATGTATGCCAACCCACTCAAAAACCACGAAGCCGCCCAATGACGAAGTCCCCACTGCGTGCAGCCATCCTGGCGCTGCTCTCCCCACTGCTGCTCGCCTGCGAGCAAGATGCCTACGACAAGGGCGAAGGCAGCCTCTCGCTGCTGCGCGCCGACCTCGTCGAAGCCCACGTCGACGCTGCCAAGAACGTCGACTACGTGGTGACCGACGAAGGCCAGCAGCTCACCATCGACGGGCAGCTCACCGCCCGATGGCTCACCCAGCCCGACACCGTCTATCGCGCCATCCTCTACTATCAGCAGCAGGGCAACACGGCTCGCGATGCCTCCATCGGCCAGGTGGCCACGCTCACCATGCGCCGCCCCGACTTCTTCAAGGGCAATATCAAGACTGACCCCGTGCGCTTCGAGAGTGCATGGGTCAGCAATACGCGCCGCTACCTGAACGCCGGCATCTACCTGATGATGGGCAACGGCGCCGCCGACGACAAAGCCATCCACACCCTCGGCCTCGTGGGCGACACGCTCATGACGCATGCCGACGGCACCCGCACCTGGCACATGCGCCTGTGGCACGACCAAGGCGGCGTGCCCGAATACTTCGCGCAGCGCACCTACCTCAGCATACCTCTCTACCGTCTTGATGCCGACAGCCTTTGCCTCAGCATCAACACCTATGAGGGCGTGGTAGAGAAAACGTTCTGCGTCCGATAAGAGGTCCTTCTGAATTTAGAATTTATCATTTAGCATTCAGGCGAAGCGCCAGCTTCGCCAGCATATCCTTCGTCATCGCGGGCAGATTGTACTCGTGCTGCCACCCCCATTCGCGGCGGGCGCACGAGTCGTCCATCATGTTGGGCCACGACTCGGCTATCTGCTGCTTCAGCGGGTCCACGTCGTAGGTCATCTCAAACTGCGGACAATGCTTCTTGATGGCGTGATAGATCATGTCGGGGTCGAAGCTCATCGCAGCCACGTTGAAGCCGTTGCGATGCACGAGCCTGTCGGGGTTAGCCTCCATCAGCTCGATGGCAGCCCTCAGCGCGTCGGGCATATACATCATATCCATGCGCGTACCTTCTTTAATAGGACACACGAAGCGCTCGCCGCGCACGGCGCTATAGTAGATGTCGACGGCGTAGTCGGTCGTTCCGCCGCCCGGCGGCGTCACGTAGCTGATGATGCCAGGGAAGCGCACCGAGCGCGTGTCGACCCCGTACTTATGGTGAAACCAGTCGGAGAGCAGCTCCGTCGTCACCTTCGACACGCCGTAGATGGTGCGCGGCCGCTGAATCGTGTCCTGCGGCGTCATGTCGTGGGGCGTCTCCAGGCCGAACGAGCCGATGCTGCTCGGCGTGAACACAGCGCAATGCTCCTCGCGGGCCACCTCGAGCACGTTCCACAGTCCGTCGATGCCCACCTGCCAGGCCAGGCGCGGTTTCTGCTCAGCCACCACCGACAGCAGCGCCGCCAGGTTGTAGATGGTGTCTATGCCGTGCTGCTTCACCACGCGCGCAATCGCCTCGCCGTCGGTCACGTCGGCCAGCGCCATCGGTCCGCTCTCAGCCAACTCGCCGTGCGGTTCGCTGCCGCTGATGTAGCCCGCCACCACATGGTCTCCGCCGTAGCGTTGCCTCAGTTCCATCGTCAGCTCCGAGCCAATCTGGCCCGTAGCGCCAATCACCAGAATATTCTTCATTGTCTGTCTGTCATATTTTAGATTTAACGACTGCAAAGTAACAAAAAAATCCGCAAGAAGCGGCACGTTTACGAAACATTAACGCATTTTTCCTGCAAATACTTTCTGTCAATAAAGCCTTTTGTGTATCTTTGCAGCAAAAATCAAGCAACTAAAACAATAATAACGACGATGAAAAAGCTCACACTCATACTGCTGTGCCTGCTGTCGACGGTAGCGATGCAGGCCGACGACGATATTGCCACTTTCCGCACATGGGCCATGACACCTCCCATGGGATGGAACTCATGGGACTGCTACTACTCGTCGGTCACGGAGAAAGAGGTGCTGCAAAATGCACAGTATCTGGTAGACAACGACCTCGTGAAGTACGGCTGGCAGTATGTGGTCATCGACATTCGCTGGTATTGCAACCACCCCTCGCTGGGAGGCGGATACTACAACCAGCAGGGCACGCAAGACTACGTGCTCGACGAGTACGGACGCTACCTGCCCTCGCCCTCACGATTTCCCTCGTGCATGGTCGATGGCAAGAACGTGGGCTTCAAGCCCCTGGCCGACAAGCTCCACGAGTTGGGTCTGAAGCTGGGCATTCACATCATGCGCGGCGTGCCCAAATCGGTCGTAGGCTCCTCCTTTAAGCTGAAAGGCAGCGAGCAGACCGCATGGAGCCAAGTCTACAACGGCACCACCTCGCCCTGCACGTGGCTGAAGGACAACCTGCTCGTCAGGAACAACGCCTACGGACAGCTCTACTACAACAGCATCATGGATCTCTACGCCGAGTGGGGCGTCGACTTCATCAAGGTCGACGACCTCTCGCGTCCGTTCTATACTGACGAAATCCACATGATACGCCACGCCATCGACCAGACCGGACGCCCCATCGTGCTCTCGCTCTCACCCGGCAAGACGCAGTACACCTATGCCCAAGAGTGTCTCGACAACGCCAACATGTGGCGCATGATGGACGACCTGTGGGACACGTGGAGCGCCGTCGACGCCGTGTTCAACGAAGCCCACGAGTGGAGTCGCTATGCCCGGCCGGGCAACTATGCCGACTGCGACATGCTGCCACTGGGCCAGATAGCCATGACCATCGGCGATGCCGGTTACGCCGCTGCCGACAAAGGCCGCTGGACCAACCTCACGCAGAACGAGCAGCTCACCATGATGACCCTCTGGGGCATCTGCCACTCGCCCCTCTTCTTCGGAGGCGAGATGACCAAGAACGACGCATTCACCCTCTCGCTGCTCAACAACGAAGAGTACCACCAGATGCACAAGTACGGGCAGGACGCCCACCAGCTGTTCTGCGACGAAGACCTGGGCCACGTCGCATGGACCAGCACCGACCCTGCCACAGGCAACCGCTACCTGGCCCTCTTCCAGCGCGACAACACCCGATGGATTGTAGGCTCCAAGGCACTCTACATCTCTGAAACCGTGGCCTACACCACCGACGGACACGCCGTCGACGTAGACATCGAATGGCCCGAAGGCTCGAAAACACTCGTGCTCGTCGTCGACGACGGAGGCGACAACTACAACTACGACCACGGCGACTGGCTCAACCCGACGCTCATCCTGCGCGACGGCAGCGAGGTAGCACTCACTGGCACCTACATGACACGCGGCTACACCAAAAGCTACTTCAACCGCATCACGGAGAACAAGAACGTAGACAACGGAGGCAAGATGAAAGTGCTCGGGCAGACCTACGACCGCGGCTTCTCGGCCGACGCCAATGCCGCCATCTTCTTCCAGCTGCCCGCCGAGATGGACGTAGTGCGCTTCCGCGCAAAGGCAGCTGCCGACGACTCTGGCATCGGTCAGACCGGCGCCACCACCACGCTGCGCTTCATGGTGTTCAACCAGAATCCGCTCAGCAATGAGCAAGACGACTACGCAGCCCGCTCAGGACTCATCTCGCGCACAGGCACCAAGTCAGCAACGCTCCAGGCCGACGTCGCCGGCGCCGAGCAACTGAAAATCTTGGTGAGCAACTGCGGCGACGGCTTTGCCTACGACCGCGCCGACCTCATCAACCCCGTACTCATCGATGCCGACGGCAACGAAACGTCGCTCACCACGCTCCAACCCTCGTCCTACACCTCGGAATGGGGCTCACTCCAAGTGAACAAAAACGTAGAGGGCGCCACACTGCGCGTCGACGGACGCTCATACACCACCGGACTTGGCATGAATGCCCAGTGCACCCTTGTCTACGACCTGCCCCGAGGCCACAACTACCAGACGTTTCGCGCCCTCTGCGGCTACGACTCCAGCTGCGATGCCGACAACCCGTCGGCGACGGGCACCACGATGGAGTTCCTCTGCTACGTCAGCAAGGCGCACAGCTTCGACGTTGACCTCACCCAACTGGGCTACAAGGCCGACGAGGCCGTACCCCTCTACGACGTCTGGGCCCGCCGCAGTGCTGGCAGTGCCACAGGCGTGCTGAGCACCCAAGTACCCAGCCACGGCGTCGTGCTCTATCGGCTGGGCGACGCCGAACCCAGCGCCGTGCGCCCCCTGCAGCAGCCCGACGAAGCCGCCGCCCCTGCCGCCTCAGCCGCCTACGACCTGCAAGGCCGCGCCCTGCAGGGCCCCACCCGCGGGCTCTACATCCAGAACGGCAGAAAGAGTTTCGCAAAGACGAGGTAAAGTCAGAATATTCCCCAAGATTTTTTTGCGAAAATATCTGTCACTCTGTCACCAAATCGACTTAACATGCTGGCGCAGAGCGCGTTGGATTGGTGACAGATAGGGTGACAGATGGGGTGATAGAGTGACAGATTCTGTGCTTTCCATGCATAAAACGCATCGATTTTCATGCTTTTCTCGCATGAGTCATGAGCACATGCTCCGGTCGGAAGGGCGACTTCTCGGCTGTGATTGACGCTGGAAACCTGCGGTTTGTGCAGCGGAATCCATCGGTTTCTACGTAGGAATCCATCGGTTTCCTGCGGAGAAACCGATGGATTCCGCCGTCGAAACCGATGGTCTGCTGCGTCGAAACCGATGGTCTGCTGCGTCGAAACCGATGGATTACTGCGTCGAAACCAATGATCTGCAGCGTCACTGGCGCGACTTCCGCCGCTATTTGCCTGCAGAAGATAGACTGTTATGAAAAGACAAGTAAGTAGGGAAGTCCCTACTTACTTGCAAAGCTTACAGCCCTTACACTTATTGAATTCTCCACGGAACCGCTTCTCTACCAGATAGTGCAGGCGGTTTCGCAGGGGTTCAAGCTCTATCAGGTCGATGACCTCGCCTATGAAGGCCTGCATGAGCAGCGTGCGCGCCTCGCGCTCGCTGATGCCACGCTGTCGCATGTAGAAGAGCGCCTGGTCGTTGAGCTGGCCTACGGTGGAGCCGTGGGCGCACTTCACGTCGTCGGCATAGATTTCGAGCATGGGCTGGGTGAACATGCGGGCCGCGCGGGTGGTGCACAGGTTCTGATTGGTCATCTGCGAGGCCGTCTTCTGGGCTCCATGCTCCACGAGCACGCGTCCGGCAAAGGCGCCGGTGGCCTGTTCGTCGAGCACGTACTTATAGAGCTCGTTGCTCGTGCAGTGGGGCGCACGGTGGGTGATAAGGGTGTTGTTGTCGGCGTGCTGATGCTTGTCGGCAATCACGGCGCCGTAGCAGGCGCACTCGGCTCCCTCGCCCGAGAGGGTCAGGTCGAGCTTGTTGCGGGTGGTTCCGTTGTGCAGGGTGAGCACGTTGTGGCGCACGCGGCTGTTGGCCTGCTGGTCGATGTAGACGTTGCTCACGCGCACATTCTTGTTGTGGGTCTCCTCCAGACAATAGAGGTCGAGCTTGGCATTCTCACCCACGAAGGCTTCGATGACCTGGGTGGTGAGGAACGGGGCGTCGTCGGCAGCATGGTCGCAGAACAGCAGCTTGGCCTCGGCTCCCTCTTCGAGCACGATGAGCACGCGGCGGTTCACCATCAGCGGCACGCCGGCGGCGGGCGACTTCAGGATGTTGACCACCTGCACGGCCTTGTCGACGACCACTCCCTTGGGCACGTAGACGAGCAGTCCGTCCTGCGCCAGCATCGTGTTCAGGTCTGACACGGCAGCCTCATCCTTCGATGCCAGCTGGTTGTAGTAGCGGGCCACGAGGTCGGCATGCTGTGCGAGCGAGCCAACGATGACGCCTTCAGGCAGATGAGAGGCGGCAGGAGCAGCGTCGTAGAAGGCATCGTTCACGAGGAAGAAGAGCGCAGTCGAGAGGTTGGGCACGTCGCAGCTGAACGCCCGATAGGGGTCTACCGCAATGGGCAGGCGCTGCAGGTTCAGCCCGTAGTCGGGCGCAAAGAGGCGGCCCATGTCGGTGTACTTATAGCGTTCGGCCTTCGTCGTGGGGAAGCCCTTCGACTTGAAGCGCCTGTAGGCTTCGTCGCGCTGGGCGTTCATCACGGCGGGGGCGTGCTGGCAGATGAGCGCGTGCTGCTGCTCGTAGAGCTCGGTATATTGCTGTTCGCTCTTAGTAGTCTTCGTCATGCTCTCTTACTCCTCTCCTACTTCTTCCTTAATCCAGTCGTAGCCGTGCTCCTGAATGGCCTTGGCCAGCTCGGGGCCACCGGTCTTCACGATGCGTCCGCGGTAGAGCACGTGAACGAACTGCGGCCTGATCATCTCGAGCAGGCGGTCGTAGTGGGTAATCACGATGCAGCTGGTGTCGGGTCGCTGCAGCTTGTTCACGCCTTCGGCCACGATGCGCATGGCATCCACGTCGAGGCCCGAATCGGTCTCGTCGAGAATGCTCAGCTTCGGTTCGAGCATGGCCATCTGGAATATCTCGTTGCGCTTCTTCTCGCCGCCGCTGAAGCCTTCGTTCACCGAGCGGTTGGCCAGCCGTGCGTCGAGCTCCACCACCTTGCGCTTCTCGCGCATGAGCTTCAGAAACTCGGCAGCGTTCATCGGCTCCAGGCCCTGCGCCTTGCGCTTCTCGTTGATGGCCGCCTTCATGAAGTTGGTCATCGACACGCCAGGGATTTCCACCGGATACTGGAACGAGAGGAACAGGCCCTCGTGGGCGCGCTCCTCGGGCTTCAGCTCCAGCAGGTTCTTCCCGTTGAAGAAGGCTTCGCCCTCGGTCACCTCGTAGAGCGGGTTGCCCACGAGCACTGCCGACAGCGTTGACTTGCCCGAGCCGTTAGGGCCCATGATGGCGTGGGTCTCGCCGTCGTTAATCACGAGGTCGATGCCTCGCAGTATCTCTTTGTCGCCAATCCTGGCGTGCAGGTTTCTCACTTCAAGCATTGTAAATTCCCTTTCTATCTATCTAATTGCGCTATTGCGGTAGCAAATTATTCACTTTTCACTCTTCACTTTTCCCTTAACCAACCGTTCCCTCCAAGGAAACAGACAGCAGCTTCTGGGCCTCTACGGCAAACTCCATGGGCAGCTTCTGCAGCACCTCCTTGGCATAGCCGTTGACAATGAGGCCCACGGCCTGCTCGGTGGGTATGCCCCGCTGGTTGCAGTAGAAGAGCTGGTCTTCTGAGATTTTCGAGGTGGTGGCCTCGTGCTCGAAGATGGCGGTGGGGTTGGCCACGTCCATGTAGGGGAAAGTATGGGCGCCGCAGTCCGAGCCCAGCAGCAGCGAGTCGCAGCTGGAGTAGTTGCGGGCGTTCTCGGCGGTGGCGGCAGCGCGCACCAGTCCGCGGTAGGAGTTCTGCGAGTGGCCGGCAGAGATGCCCTTGGAGATGATGGTGCTGCGGGTGTCGCGCCCCAGATGAATCATCTTCGTGCCGGTGTCGGCCTCCTGGTAGTGGTTGGTGACGGCGACGCTGTAGAACTCGGCCTGCGAGCGGTCGCCACGCAGCACGCACGAGGGGTATTTCCAGGTGATGGCGCTGCCGGTCTCCACCTGCGTCCACGACAGCTTCGAGTCGTCGCCGCGCAGCTCGCCCCGCTTCGTCACGAGGTTGAGCACGCCGCCGCGGCCGTGCTCGTCGCCGGGATACCAGTTCTGCACGGTAGAGTACTTCACCTCGGCGCGGTTCATGACGACAATCTCTACGACGGCGGCATGCAGCTGGTTTTCGTCACGCATGGGAGCCGTG
Organism: uncultured Prevotellaceae bacterium; assembly: GCA_902771785.1. Lineage (GTDB taxonomy): Bacteria > Bacteroidota > Bacteroidia > Bacteroidales > Bacteroidaceae > Prevotella. The sequence continues at coordinate 18,781 of CACXYH010000035.1, read as the reverse complement.
CAGCCCTCAAGGTAACTGACGTAGCTGTCGTCGTCGGCCACGATGAGCGTGCGCTCGAACTGACCGGTATTGCGGGCGTTGATGCGGAAGTAGGAGCTGAGCTCCATGGGGCAGCGCACGCCCTTGGGAATATAGACGAAGGACCCGTCGCTGAAGACGGCCGAGTTGAGGGCTGCAAAGAAGTTGTCGCGATAGGGGACGACACTGCCCAAATAGCGGCGCACGAGGTCGGGGTGCTCCTTGACGGCCTCGCCGATGGAGCAGAAGATGACGCCCTTCTCGCGCAGCTTCTCCTTGAACGTGGTCTTCACCGAGACGGAGTCCATGATGGCGTCGACGGCGGTGTTGCCGCTCAGGGCGAGCCGCTCCTCAAGGGGAATGCCGAGCTTGTCGAACGTTTTCTCCAGCTCGGGGTCTATCTTGGCAGCAGAACCGTCGGGCATGCTTTTCTTGGCGGTGGGGTCGGCATAGTAGGAGATGGCCTGATAGTCGATGGGCGGCACGGTGACGTGTCCCCACGTGGGCTGCTGCTGCTCCTGCCAGTAGCGGAATGCCTTCAGGCGGAAGTCGAGCATCCACTCGGGCTCACCTTTCTTCTGCGATATGAGGCGCACCACGTCCTCATTCAGTCCTACGGGAATGATTTCGGTATGCACGTCGGTGGTGAAGCCGAACTCATACTTCTGCTCGGCTATGCGGCGCACCAGCTCGTTGTCGGCAGGCTCGTGCTGCGCCTGCTGCTCGTCGGTCTTCTCTTGCTCCTTGTCTTTATTCTTGTCGTCCATTGAGGCTTATTTCTGTTTTATGGGCTGCAAAGGTACGAAGAAAATTGCAGAAAGCTATAGCTTTTTACCCTTTTTTGCTTTTTGTACGGCTGTTGCCCCCGCTACTTGACGCTCCACTCGAAGACGCCGGCCGAGTCGTTGTCGGGCAGCGTGACCTCCAGGCGCAGGGCCTGCGTGGTCACAGGAGCAAACATGACCGTGTTGCCGGTGCCCACATGGGTGGTATAGGCGTCGGCAGCGTCGACGGGCTTCCACTGGCCGCTGGCGTCCTGATAGAGCAGGCGCCACGACTTAGGCACGGCGCAGCCGCCCCAGGGCTTGTCGCTGAACCACCAGACGGTGCTGCTGCTGACCGTGGTGGCACTGGGGAAGGTGTAGGCAATCCACTCGGTGGAGCCCTTCTTGGGCCACCAGTGGGTGTAGGGCACGCTGCGGTCGTTCTCGCCCTTGGGCACGAGGCGGTCGTTCACGGCCGACAGGGCGGGCAGCTGCACCGAGCTGCCTACGCGGCTCTCGCTGGCCAGCGTGGCGGGCTGGGCAGGCGTGGTGGCGCTGAGGTCTTGCGGCAGCCAGACGCGCATCTTGCCCGAGCCGCGGTGGCACCAGGCATAGTAGGGAATGAGCGTCAGCTGGCAGTCGGTCACCACGAGCTTGCCCTGCTTGCTGAAGTCGAGCGTCTGGGCGTCGGTGGTAAGGGTGACGACGGGCGTGCCTGCTATCTGGCCTTTGCCCAGCCGGAACTGCGGCTCCTGGCTGACGAGGGCGCTCATCACGTCGAAGGGGTTGTCGGGGTGCTCGGCGCAATACACCAGCGGTCCGCGCTCGATGGCCACCATGCCGCGGTCGGCCTCCACCTGATAGTTGGCCCGCACGGTGCGCGGCTCCATCGGGAAGTTCAGCTGTACGCGGTCGCCCTTCTTCCACTTGCGGCTGATGGTGAGGTAGCCGTCGGGGGTGGTGGCGGCGGCGACGGCAAGGCCGTTGACGGTGCAGGTATAGGTCAGGCGCTTATTGTCTGTGTAGCGATAGAGGTCGGAGGGCACGGTCTGCCCCTTCAGCCAACCGGGAATGCGCAGCTTCAGCGCAAACTCGCCCGCCTGATTCTTGTCGATGCTGAGGGCGATGCTGCCGTCCCAGGGATAGTCGGTGGTCTGGCTCAGCGCCACCTGCCGGCCTGCCACCTTGAGCGTAGCGGCATTCGAGAGGAACAGGTTGACGTAGACGTTGCGGTCCTTCACGGCATAGACGTAGCCCGGCAGCGAGGGAATGAAGCGGCAGATGTTGCTGGGACAGCAGGCACAGCCGAACCAGGCCTGCCGCTGGTGCTGGCCCATCGACTCCAGGGGGTTGGGATAGAAGAAACCGTCGCCCTGGAGCGAGACGCCCGAAATCAGTCCGTTGTAGAGCGTACGCTCCAGCACGTCGAAGTATTTCGACTCGCCGTGAAGCAGGAACAGGCGGTAGTTCACGTAGACGTTGCCGATGGCGGCGCAGGTCTCGCAGTAGGCGCTCATGTTGGGCAGCTCGTAGTTCTTGCCGAAGGCTTCGCCCGACGAGGTAGCCCCGATGCCGCCCGTGATGTAGAGCTTCCGGCCTACGATGTTGTCCCAGATGCGGTCGATGGCGCGGATGTAGCCCTCGTCGCCCGTCAGGGCTGCCACATCGGCCATGCCGGCATACATATAGGCGGCGCGCACGGCGTGGCCCACGGCCTCGTCTTGCTCCACCACGGGCTTGTGGCTCTGCGAGTATTCGGTCCTTATCTGCGTCTTGCCGCGATAGTCGAGCAGGAACTTGGCGAAGTCGAGATAGCGCTGCTGGCCGGTGGCCAGATAGAGGCGGGCCATGGCCATCTCGGCTATCTGGTGGCCAGGCACCACACACATCTGGCCGGGGTTGGGACCTACCTCCTTGCAGGCCACGTCGGCATAGCGGCAGGCGATGTCCAAGAACTTACGCTTGCCCGTAGCCTGCCAGTAGGCCACGGCTCCCTCCACCATGTGGCCCAGGTTGTAGAGCTCGTGCGAGAGGTCTTCCTCCTTCACCCAGCGGCGGTCGCCGGCCCAGTGGTGGGGGTTGGCAGGGTTCTGCGTGCGGGCGGTGTAGAGGTAGCCGTCGGGCTCCTGTGCCGTGGCAATGATGTCGATGACCGAGTCGCAGTAGGCCTCCAGCTTCCGGTCGGGATAGGTCTGCAGGATGTAGGCAGCCCCCTCCAGGGTCTTGTAGGGGTCGGTATCGTCGAACGAGTAGCCCACGCCGTTCACGCGGAACACCTTCGAGGGGTCTTTCAGGTGCTGGGCCGCATGCTCAAAGTTCTTGTAGCGTCCCTCGCTCTCGCATTTCGAGAAGGCCAGGGGCACGGTGGTGTTGCGCGAGGCCTCCAGTCGCTGTCCCCAGAAGGTGCCAGAGGCTACCTTTACCGATGTGAAGGGGACGGGCGTAATGGGGTAGCCTTTCTGCGCCACGCTCCATGAGGAATGAAGGGTGATGAGTGATAAGAGAATAGCAAGCTTTTTCATGTCTTTTGTATGTAATAAGTTGTGTTACTTAGCGTGTCTTCAGTTCGTTCCACTTCGGGGGCACGGCGCCCTGCAGGTGCCTGACGAAGAAGTCGTAGCGCTTGTGGTCGCCATACGACTCGCCCATGGTGTGCTGCGCGCCGGTAATGACCACCAGCTCAAAGTCCTTGCCTGCCTTTTCGAGGGCGTTCACCACCTGCATCGTCGAGGCCGGGTCTACGTTGTCGTCCTTCTCGCCCACGACGAGCATCAGCGGACGCTCCAGCCGCCAGGCATTCTCTACGTTCGAGCACTCCACGTAGCTGCTGTCAATGGGGTACGACATCCACTGCTCGTTCCACCAAATCTTGTCCATGCGGTTGTCGTGGCAGCCGCAGGCGGCATAGGCTGCCTTGTAGAAGTCGCCGTGCCAGAGCACAGCGGCCATGGCGTTCTGTCCGCCTGCCGAACAGCCATAGATGCCCACGCGGTCGATATCCATATACGGATATTTCTCGGCGGCAGCCTTGATCCAGGCTATGCGGTCGGGCAGACCGGCGTCCTTCAGGTTCTTGTAGCACACCTCCTCGAAGGCACGGGTGCGGAACGAGGTGGTCATGCCGTCAACCTGCACCACGATGAAGCCCAGTTCGGCCAGGTTCTGCAGGTTGTAGAGCCAGGGCGTGAACGTCTTCGGCACGTATTGGTCGCCGGGTCCGGAGTAGATATATTCTATGATGGGATATTTCTTCGTGGGGTCGAAGTTCGAGGGGCGCTGTATGAGGCCCCACATGTCGGTCTTGCCGTCGCGTCCCTTGGCCACGAACACCTCGGGAGCTTTCCATCCCGTGGCCTCCAGTCGGCTGATGTCGGCCGTCTCGAGTGTTCGCAGCACGCTTCCGTCCTTGCCCGAACGCAGCACGGTGACGGGCGGTGTGGTGACGGTAGAGTAAGTGTCGATGAGGTAGGCCATGTCGCTGCTGTAGGTCACGCTGTGGTTGCCCGGTTCGGGGGTGAGGCAGGTCAGGTGCTTGCCGTCGAATCCTATCTTATAATAATGTATGAGGTAGGGGTCTTCGTCTTTGTTCATGCCGCAGGCCGAGAAGTAGACCACGCCCTGCTTCTCGTCGACGTGCTGAATGCCGCGCAGATAGTATTCGCCCTTGGTCACCTGGCGCACGAGCCGCCCCTTCTGCCGGTCGTAGAGGTAGATGTGGTTGCGCCCGTCGCGCTCGCTGGTCCACAGGATGTGGCGGCCGTCCTCGAAGTCGATGCGCTGCTGGCGGTTGTAGTTCACGTACTTGTCGTTCTTCTCCTCAATGAGCGTGCGCACCTGTCCCGTCTCGACCGAGAGCTCCAGCACGCGGAAGGTCTTGTGGCCCCGCTCGTTGTATTCGAAGGTCAGGTGCTTGCCGTCGGCATCCCAGCGCGGGGCCGACACGTAGTACTGCCGGCTGAACAGCTCGGTCGATGGCTCTACGACACGGCCCGTTGCCACCTCGACGACGACGGGAACGCGATAGTTCAGCGAGTCGCCCGGCTTGGCATACTCCTGCTTGTGGAGCAGGGGCTGCAGCTGGTTGGCGGGCGACGACTCCACGTAGTAGACGTAGTGCTTGGGCGCCGGCTTGATGCGCACGGTGGCAAAGTAGCGGCCATCGGCCGAGAACGAGCCCCATGCCGAGTAGTAGTAAGTAGAGTCGCCATTGGTGGTCAGCGGTTTCGTCACGTCGCCCTGCGTCGTCCACAGGTTGTTGTCGCGGCAGAAGATGCGTGTCTTTCCGTCGGGCGACAGGCGCATGCCGTCCTTCTCGTCGGGCACCTCCATCCAGTGGCGCTGGCGTCCGCCCCACTGGTTGGGCCTCGGCCGTTCGGGGTTCTCCGTGAGCAGCGTCACGGTGTTCTGGTCGGCGTCGACCTCCTTGTACACCTGCTCCTTGCCATCGTAGACGGAGTACCAGAACTTGTGGGTGCCGCGACGGGCATGAGCCTTCACGTCGCCGTTCTTCATTTTCCACGAGTAGAGCGAGCCCACGCGGAAGGCCCGCTCGTAGTCGGCCTTTGTGGCCTGTGCCAGTTGCTGTGCCTTGAGCGGCAGCGTCAGGAGCATGAGTACCGCCAGCACAACGGGTATTCTTTTCTTCTTCATTGTAGCTTTATATCGTCTGGATGTGCAAAATTACGCAATTTATCTGAATAATGTATTGCTTTTACGCCGCAATTTATTAATTTTGCACCAAAATTACCCCAATGAAGCTATGAGAAATAGATTTTTGCTCGCCCTAAGCACCGCTGCGCTGACGCTCAGCGCTCAGGCCGCCAACAACACGCAGCGCGACCGCATCACCGAAGTACCCTTCACTCAAGTACACCTGACCGACGCTTTCTGGGCGCCTCGCATCGAGACCAACCGCACCGTCAGCATCCCTTCGGCCTTCAAGGAGTGCGAGCGCAACGGGCGCTTCGACAACTTCGCCCTGGCGGCCACCAACCTGGGGCATGCCCGCTACGACGTGAAGGAGCATCGGGGCGACTTCTCGTTCGACGATACCGACCCCTACAAGGTCATCGAGGGAGCCTCCTACGCGCTGGCCGCACAGTATGATGCACAGCTCGACCACTATCTCGACTCGGTCATCAGCATCATAGCGCTGGCACAGGAGGACGACGGCTATCTCACCACCTGCGTAACGAACAAATGCTACCGGCTGTCGGGCTGGTGGGGACGACAGCGATGGGAGAAGATCAACTCGCACGAGCTCTACAACTCGGGCCACCTCATCGAGAGCGCCGTGGCCCACTATCGGGCCACGGGCAAGCGCAACTTCCTCGACGTGGCCATCAAGAACGCCGACCTGGTGTGCCGCACGTTCGGGCCGAACGAGGGCCAGATACACCGCCCGGGCGGTCATCCCATCATCGAGATGGCGCTCTGCAAGCTCTACAAGGTGACGGGACAGAAGCGCTACCTGGAGGGCGCGAAGTACTTCGTTGACGAGACGGGCCGCTGCACCGACGGTCATGCGCCGAGCATGTACTCGCAGGACCACATGCCCATACGTGAGCAGCAGGAGATAGTGGGCCACGCCGTCCGGGCGGGCTACCTGTATAGCGGTGTGGCCGACGTGGCCGCGCTGACGGGCGACGCCGAGCTGCAGCAGGCAGCCGAGCGCATCTGGCAGAACATGACCAGCAAGAAGCTCTTCGTCACTGGCGGCATTGGCAGCCGCGCGCAGGGCGAGGGCTTCGGGCCGGAATACGAGCTGAACAGCCATACGGCCTACTGCGAGACGTGTGCCGCCATTGCCAACGTCTACTTCTCCTACCGCATGTTCCTGGCCACGGGCGAGTCGAAGTATATGGACGTGGTGGAGCGGGCACTCTACAACAACGTGCTGAGCGGCGTCTCGCTCAGCGGCGACCGCTTCTTCTACGACAACCCGCTGGAGAGCAGCGGCGAGCACGAGCGCCAGCGCTGGTTCGGCTGCGCCTGCTGTCCTGGCAACGTCACGCGGTTCATCGCCTCCGTACCTAATTATATATATGCCACCCAGGGCAAGGATATCTACGTGAACCTCTATGCTCAGGGCACGGCCAAGGTGGGCCGCGTGGAACTGGAGCAGACCACCAACTACCCCTGGGACGGCAAGGTGCGCATCACGGTGAAGAAGGGCGGCGGACGCTTTGCCATCCATCTGCGCATGCCCGGTTGGCTGAAGCATGAACCTCTGTCAAACAACCTTTATGCCTATCAGGGCGAGGGATGTCCACTGCAATTCACGTCGGTGACGGTCAACGGCCGAGAAGTGAAGTCTGACGACCGGGACGGTTATCTCACGCTGAGCGAACAGTGGCGGAAGGGCGACGTCATTGAAATCAACTTCCCCATGGAGGTGCGCCGCATCGTGGCCAACGACAATGCAGCCGACCTGCGCGGCAAGGTGGCCTTGGAGCGCGGCCCCATCGTCTATTGCATCGAGGCCTGCGACCAGCCCAACCGGACCATCTTCGACAAATACCTGCTCGACGCATCGCCCATTACGTCGCACTTCGAGCGCGACCTGCTGGGCGGGGTAGTGGTGCTCGATGGACAGGCCAAGAAGGTGGAGCGCACGGGCGAAGTGAGCGACGTGACATTCCGCGCCATCCCCTACAGCACCTGGAACAACCGAGGCGCGCAGCCCATGGAGGTATGGATAGCCCACACGCCCGTCAGCGCTGTGCCTACGCCCGAAGAGACCATCGCCAGCCGCGCCATGACCTTCAGCAATCGCGGCCCCATACAGAACGATGCACCCGAGACGGCACCCACCGACTCGTGGGCCGGTGGCGTGAACGACCAGTGGGAACCCAAGTGCTCGTCGGACACCAGCAAGCCATACCACTACTGGTGGCTCAAGCGCGGCACGACCGAGGCCATCAGCTATGAGTTCGACCGCGACTACGAGGTGAGCAACGTGCAGGTCTACTGGCTCGACTTCGACCACTACGACGGCTCGTTCCGCGTGCCTGAGTCGTGGACGCTCTACTACAAGACGCCCGACGGCCAGTGGCGCGAGGTGGAGGAGCACACCCCCTTCACCACCCGCAAGGACTGCTACAACAGCGTCGACTTCAAGCCCGTCGTGACGAAAGGCCTGAAAATCCTGGCCAAGCTGCAGCAGGGCCAGTCGGGCGGCGTGCTCGAATGGAAAGTAAACTGAACGAAGAAGTTAAGACGATAGTATGAAAACGATGAAAAAGATTATTGCAACGGCCCTGCTGGCCCTGGCAGCCATGACGGCCCAGGCACAGAAGGCCATCTACATCCCCAACGAATGGCGCAACCCCTGGCCGGCCGACTCGCTGCTCTATGCCGAGCAAGACCCCGAGGGCAAGTACACCTGGTCGAAGACGCGCAGCGTCGAGAGCGACAACGTCATCATCTTCTGGGACAATCGCTACAAGACCAACCCCAAGAACCTGCCGAAGAGCGACTTCTACTACGTCGACATCGACGACCTGCTCAAGAAGTGCGAAGCCTTCTTCGACCTCGAAATCAATCAGCTCGGCTTCGTCCACGCGCAGCAATCGAACCTGAGCAAGTATAAGGTCATGGTGCTCATGAACCACACCGACACCTGGACCTGCTACGGCGGAGGCTACGACTTCGCGGTGAGCGCCCTCTGGCTCAACCCCGCCACCTGCAAGCCCGTAGGCCACAGCGTGGCCCATGAGGTGGGACACTCGTTCCACTACATGTGCTTCGCCGAGCATGCCGGCCACCACGACTCGCAGACCGACGGCACCGGCTTCCACCTGCCCGTGGGCAACGGACAGGCCATCTGGGAGCAGACCGCACAGTGGCAGGCCAACCAGTCGTACCCCGAGCTGATGTTCGACCAGAGCATCGGCGTGTTCCGCCACTCCCACAACTACGCCTTCTCCCACGAGTGGCACCGCTACCAGAGCTACTGGTTCCACTACTACCTCTGCCAGCACTACGCCGACATGAAGACCGTGGCGCAGGTGTGGAACCAGCCCATGAACGGCGCCGTCGACTTCAACCAGGCGCTCATGGCCCTCAAGGGGCTCAGCGTCAGCGACCTCTACCGACTCTACTTCGACTATGCCTGCCGCTGCGCCACGTGGGACTTCGATGCCTGCGCTCCCTACCGCCAGCCCTACATCGGCGACTTCGACTACCGCTGCGTGCTCACCGGAGAGCGGCAGTATCAGGTGGCCTTCTACAGCTGCCCGCAGGCCACGGGCTTCAACATCATTCCCCTGCAGGTGCCCGCGGCGGGAACCGTCGTCACCACCGCCCTCAACGCCCTCGCACCCGGCGCCATCCTGCAAGATGCCGACCCGGGCGAATACCTGAACAGCGAGACCGGAACCTCGCGCGTCAGCGCCAACAGCCAGGGACAGCGACGCTACACCAGCGGCGGACTGCGCGTGAACCGGGGCTTCCGCATGGGCTACGTCGCCCTGATGACCGACGGCACGCGCCGCTACTTCGCACTCGACAGCATCTACGGCCCCGGCACCAGCAACGAGCCCGAGAGCTTCAGCTTCACCTGCCCCGACGGCGTCAGCCGCCTGTGGCTCGTCGTGTCGCCCGCACTGAAAGTATACCGCCAGCACCTCTGGGACGAGCGCATCAACAACGACGACCAGTGGCCCTACAGCTTCAGCCTGCAGGGCACCGACATCGACCAGAACCGCGCCATCGTCTACGCCGCACCTACGCTCGACGGACGACCCGTGGCCGACGTCACCCTCACCTACGACGTGCAGTTCCCACGCTCTGCGACAGCCTACTCCGGCGCCGCCGTGGGCATCAGCGGCACCGCTGCCGCCACCCTGGGCACCGCCCTGCAGCTACAGCCCTCCGACATCGATGCACGCATGCAGGCTTGGACCAGCCGGGGCCCCGACGACGGCCGCATCATGTTCTATGCCGAGACGCCCACCGCCACCCTCTCGCAGAGCGGCAGCACCGCCAACGGCTACGGCCACTGGTTTGCCTCCAGCGGGCGCGTGTCGAGCTATGCCAACGGCTACGTCTACTCTGAGTTCTCGCCCTCGTCGCTCACCTTCAACCTCGGCCAGTATCCCGGCAAATGCGCCGAGGGCACGGCCTACACCATCCGCCAGGCCCTGCGCTACAGGCAGAGCGCCCAGACCTACGCCACCGCCCACTTCGTGTTTCGCATCACCGTCGGCGGCACCGCTGCCACCACCACCCTGCGCAGCGTCAGCTACGACGACCCCACCGCCTCCATCGGCAGCACGCCTGTCGCGAGCCCTGCCCCTCACCGCATCTACGACCTGCAGGGTCGCCCCCTGACGCAGCTCCAGCGCGGCATCAGCATCGCCGACGGGAGACTCATCCTTAAGCCATAGCCGCAGGCCGTCGCCCGCGAACAGATTTTTTGTTTGTTGTTCGAAACCACCTATATATATGGTGGTTTCAACAACAAACGAGAAATTCGCCCAAAAGCTTTGTGCATGTGCGTGCGTGCATGCACCTATATATAATGGTGCATGCACGCACGCACATGCACACGCACTCCCTGAACATGGTAGCGCACATGCACACGCACTCCCTGAACATGGTAGCGCACATACATGGTAGCGCACATGCACACGCACTCCCTGAACATGGTAGCGCACATGCACACGCACTCCCTGAACATGGTAGCGCACATGCACACGCACTCCCTGAGCGTGGCCGCATATGTACTCCCCTCCCTTGTAGGGGAGGGGTTGGGGGTGGGGTCAGTAACATTCCAACGCGGATAAAGTCAGTGACCCCACCCCTATCCCCTCCCCTACAAGGGAGGGGAACTATGGCGTTGAAGTGCCGTTTCGGCAGGGAAGAAGCGTTACCTCGACCCACCCGAAGTAACGCTTTGAGGTACCCGAAGTAACGCTTTGAGGTACCCGAAGTAACGCTTTGAGGTACCCGAAGTAACGCTTTGAGGTACCCGAAGTGCCCCTTTGCCATGCCCGAAGCGGCACTTCGGCATAGTCAAAGTTCCCCTTCGGCCATGCCGAAGTTCCCCCTCGCCACCAGTCAGCCCGCGAGCCGTTAGTTCGTCGGCCTCCTACCGGCAGTTCGTCGGCCTCCTACTGCCGGTTCGTGCCCGACGAACTAACGGTAGGAGACCTGCGTTGCGCTGGCGCGACTGACAAGAGCGATTTGGGCTGCTGCCCGCGAACAGATTTTTTTGTTTGTTTCTGAAACCACCTATATATATGGTGGTTTCAGAAACAAACGAGAAATTGCTAAAGCTTGGCTCTTCTCTTACTTAATCACGACCTTGAGCTTCGCTCGAGCTCGTTTCCGCTCGGAAGAACTCGAGCAAGCTCAGTTCTTCTCTCACTTAATCACAACCTTGAGCTTCGCTCGAGCTCGTTCACGCTCGGAAGAACTCGAGCAAGCTCAGTTCTTCGCTCACTTAATCACGACCTTGCGGCCTCCGTTGATGTATACACCACTGCGGGTAGGCTTGCCGTTGAGACGGCGACCGTCGATGGTATACCAATCTGAGCGTGAAGAATTTGCTTCCGCACTGATGATTCCCGTTGCCTCGCTGTCGCCGAAGTTGATGCTGAAGCCAGTGATCCGTCGGGCCTTTGCGCCGTCGCCGCCTATCTTGAAGTAGGCATGCTGTGCGCCCAGTCTGGCGCCCGTGGTGGGATAGTAGAGCATGTTCTCGCCGCCCATGAGCAGGATGCTCTTGTCCTCAGCGTCGAACTCGGTGCTCTTGTACGTGCCCATGAAGCGGACGCGCTGGTCGCCCTCGGCCTCGCCACTGTCGTACGGATGCATCGTGGCATCGATGGTCACGCCGCTGAACACGGGGCTGACGATGTCATCGCCGCCGTCCCACTTGATGATATACGGTGTACCGGCCACCAGCTCGGTGACGGCATCGCCGAACGTCAGGTTGAGCGTCGAGCCGCTGATGCTGGCTGACTCGAGCGGACGGGCCACGGCCCCTTCAAGCGGCGAGCCTGCGAGCGTCACATTGAATGGCAGACACAGCGTGTTCCATGCACCGTCCTTGTAGAGCGTACGGCCGTTGAGCGCGACGGGATAGGTGACGGGCTGTCCTGCCACGGTGGTGGGCAGGGCTGCCATCAGGGCGATGGCATTGGTATTGTCCGCATTGTCGCGCAGGGCGGGCACGGCGCCGTCGTTGTTGGTGATGTCGCCGGTGATATAGCCCACGCCGGTGGCGTTTGCAGTGCCAGCCACGGTGCAGGCGATGTAGTAGTTGTTCAACATGTAGGTGCTGTTACTCTTTTCACCGGTGATAGCGCCGTGTTTTGAATCGTAGGCTGCGGACAAGCTGACACCGATGGCGAGGTTATTGCTCTGGGTGCCTTTATAATTGCCGCCGATGATACCTCCGTAACTGGTGCAGTACCTGACGCTGGCGAGGATGCTGATCGTTGCAGCGCTGGTGCAGTAGCTGACGGTGCCGCTTTGGTTGTAACCTGCGATGCCTCCGTGATAGTCTGCATCTTCCGCTTTGGCATGGATATCGACGGTGGATGTGACGTGACAGCGGGTGATGGTGCCGCCATCGTTGTAACCAACGATGCCGCCAGAATAATTGAAGGCAGTGATGCGGGTGTCGGCGAGGATAACGTCGTGGATATTGCCACTACTGCCTATAGCCCCGAAGAGTCCCCCGCTATTACTTTCGTTGTACTTGGTGCCCTTATAGATGCGGATGCCGCTGATGGTGTGGCCGTCGCCGTCGAAGTCGCCAAGGAAGTAACGTGAATTGGGGTATCTATAGTAGCCGATGGTGTTGAAGTTATTCTCGGTACTCGTGGCATCGTTCCAGTCGGTTTCTGGGCTGAAGTCGATGTCGTTCATCAGTTTGATGAACTTGCCCTCATAGGAGGTTTTGCCGCTGTTCACATTATAAGCCAGCTGGTTGAGTTGCTCCGCGGAATATATCTTGTAGGGGTCTTCTGCTGTTCCTGCGCCAGCGATTATCAGATCGGGATCCAAGTAGTACTTGCCATCGTAGAGCAGGCCGTTCTTGTATGTCTGCACCATGCCATAGTCCTTCACCAACGGCCCGAGGTCGTCGGGTGTGGAGTCGAAGATAACCGGCTCCATGCCCTGGTTGGCGGGCAGGTTGTCGGTGGCGACGTAGTAGCAATTGGTGATGGTCGGCTCGTAGCCAGTGTGCCAGCGGGAGAAGGTGTTGGCGACCATTCCTGCGCCCACGCTGGCGGGAGCCATCAGCGAGTTCGTGATGGTGGGCTTGTTATATGTCACCCATCCGATGAAGCCGCCGCAGTTGTTAGTGCTGGCAGTGGTGGCGAAGGAGCCGTCGAACACACAGCCTTCGATGGTGATGGCGTTGCCGCTTCCGCTCAGTGTGCTGACCAGTCCGCCGTGCGTGCCGTCGCCGCTGACGCTGCTGTTGATGTTGACCGAACTGATGCAGCCCGTGAGGGTCAGCGCGCCGTGCGACTCGCCCACGAAACCGGCAGCCTTCTTCGCGCTGGTGTAGATGGTGCCGTCAACGTGCAGGTTCTTAATCGTGGCGTTCTTCACGTGGCGGAACGGGGCACAGTATTCTTCGGCGAATGGCTCTGCGGACGTGCCTTTATTGAAGGTCAGCGTCTGGCCGTCGCCGTCGAACGTACCCTGGAACGAGTTGGCATCGCTTGTGCCCGCCATCGTCGAGACGCTGATGTCGTCGCCCAGCTTCACGAAGTTGCCGCTGAAGGCGTAGCCGCTGTTGACGAAGTCGGCGAACTCGTTCCAGTCGGCCGTGCTGCTGACGATGAATGGGGCGCCCTCGGTGCCTAAGCCCTGCGTAGGCCATCCCATCGTCACGGCGTTGGCCGTGCTGCTCGTGCTGGCAGAACCGCTGCCGCCGCCGGCGCCGCCGGCAGCGCGGTGGTCGATGCCATCTCTCCAACCATCGCAAGTTTGGCTTCCAGTATATATGCTACTAAACTGTGTGCTGGCACCAGAACCAGCGGCGGTTCCATCACCATTCATGCCGGGGTTGCCACCCAAAGCTCCCGCATCATAGTATTCTTTAGCATGAGAATAGTTTAAATAGCTTGAAACAGTACCTGAGGAACCGCCACCGCCACCGCCACCGCCGGGGCCGCCTGTACCGATGTTGCTGGCAGCGCCGCCGAAGCCGCCACCGGCACCGCCTCCGCCTCCGCTTATGGCATAGAATTCCACATCACCCCAAAGACCACTTTTAGTAGTTTTAGAGTAGTTACCACTATTACCTCCATTGCCACTCGTGCCTTTACTGCCACCCTGGATATTCGTCTGAGGGGTGAGAGCCTGAGATCCATCGTAAATATGGAGCGTACCCATGTTGGCAGCGGTAGCGCCGGCCTGGCCGTCGCTGCCAACATTGCCTGTCGCATCTTTATATTTATCCTTATCCATTTGTATTCCTGCGCCGCCGGCACCGCCTGCGCCGCCATTGCCGCCACGTGTGCCGATGCCAGCACCAGCACCGCCGCCGCCGTCGCCGCCATTGCCGCCGTCGCCAGTCCTTAACCATTTATTATATTCTTCTGTTGTTGCGTCCCCGCCGTTGGTGCCGTTGCCGCCATTGGCAGCGTTGCCGCCTGTGGCGACGAGTTTGCCACTGCCAATGAGGTAGAGCGTGTTGCCCTCCGTCAGTTCAATGCCCGCACCGCCACCGGTGGTACCGCTGGCATTGGCTCCCGTGCAGGTAATCTGCTTGCCAGATGGGATGTAAAGATACACCGTTCCCAGTATGGTCAGTCCGCTGCCGCCGGCATCGCTGTTGGTGAACGTGCGGTCGAATACGGTGAAATAATACGACGTGGTGCCTGCCGCGCCGAGCGTCCTGCCCTTTGTGGCGCCATCGGTCAGCTGAACCCAGTCTGCACGGGTAGTTCCCGTCTGAAGACAAATCAAGCCCCAGTCGTCCTCCTGCGTCGTCCAGTCAAACGTCAAGGGGATAGCCGAACCGCCGGTGGCGGCATTGCCACAGCCGGCACCACTGCCACCGGCACCTACTGACATACCACAAACATTGCTATCGTAGTTGCTCCAAGTAGAATTGGTGGTAACATTCCCGGAACTAATTGCATTCCAATTCAATATACTTTCCACACCCGGGCTTGCCCAACTGCCATCAGTATTCTGGCCGGCACTGCCTCCCGGAGCTCTTACAACGCGATAACCGCTACTTTCACTATCAAGGTTGCTGGAGGCACCGCCACCACCGCCGCCACCGCCGGGACCACCGGTGCCGATGTTGCTGGCAGCGCCGCCGAAGCCGCCGCCGCCGCCACCGCCGCCGCCGGCTGCACAATAGTTGAAAGTTTTGTCATCATCTAAAGCGCACTTGCCTGGAGCGCCACCATTGCCACCAACCGTGGCTGCAACGCCGCCTGCGGCATTCAACGTGAGACCTGAACTCTGATATACATAGACATTACCCGAAGGGTCAGCGGTGCTGCCACTGTTGCCATCGTTGCCACTATTGCCTACAGAGCTCCCCCAAGCAAAAGATGTTGCTGTTGCTCCGGCACCACCGGCACCACCGTTGCCTCCGCGCGAGCCGATGCCGGCACCGGCACCGCCGCCGCCGTCACCGCCTTTGCCACCGGTGCCGGACCACATGTTATCATCGTTCCAACCAGCGTCGCCGCCTTTCCCGCCATCTTCGCCGTTGGCAGCATTGCCGCCGTTGGCGGTAACCGTGCCGCCGCCGACGAGGTAGAGCGTGTTGCCCGCCGACACCTCAATGCCCGCGCCACCGCCGATGGCTCCGCTGGCATTGGTTCCCGTGCAGGTAAGCGTCACGCCCGTGGGAACGTAGAGATACACCGTGCCCAGAATGGTCAGTCCGCTGCCGCCGGCGTTGATGTTGGTGAAGGTGCGGTCGGCCACGGTGTAATAATACGTCGTGGCGCCTGCCGCGCCGAGCGTCCTGCCCGTGATGGAGCCATCGGCCAGGTGAACCCAGTTAGCCCGAGTGCTCCCCGTCTGCAGACAGATGTTGTCCCAGTCGCCTTCCTGCGCCGCCGTCCAGTCCACCGTCACGGTGCCGACCGAGCTGCCGGTGGCGGCATTGCCACAGCCGCCGCCAGCGCCGCCGTCGTGCCAGGCGTTGCCCTTCTCCCAACCAGCGTCATCCGTATAGTCGCTGGCTGAAGCTCTGAGGCCGTCTCCTTGGATATCCGCATATTTCGGGTTGGTCAACTCAATAGATGTACCATCGGGAGCCAACGTGCTATCACAGTTGGTACCGCCTTTACCGCCTTTCGCTCCTGCATGATAGTAGCCATTTGCGGTTCCAGAGTAGACCACCCAGGCAACGTTACCAGCGGCACCGCCGCCGCCACCGCCGCCGCCGGGACCACCGGTGCCGATGTTGCTGGCCGCACCGCCGAAGCCGCCGGCACCGCCGCCACCGCCACCAGAAGCCATATATACATTCGAACCGGGGTGCTGGGAAGCGGTTTTGCCTCTACCGCCACCACTGCCGTTTGAGCCTGCAGAGCCTCCCTTGGCATTCAGTGTGGTACTGCCGCCCATCTTATTCACTGTGCCCATGCGTCCCGCAGTGCCACCGGCGCTGCCGGCAGTGCCGTCAACGCCTTTTTGGGTGGTCTCCTGTCCGGTGGTTCCAGTGCGCTGACCGCCGGCGCCGCCGTTGCCGCCGTTGGCGCCACGTGTGCCGATGCCTGCACCTGCACCGCCGCCGCCATAGCCGCCGGCGCCGCCCGAGCCGCCGAGGATGGTATTGTTAGAAACCAGGTATGCATCATCGCCATTGCCGCCATTGCCGCCGTTGGCTGCATTACCGCCCGTGGCATTGACCGTGCCGCTGCCCAAAAAGTAGAGCGAGTTGCCCAGCGCCACCTCAATGCCGGCACCGGCACCCGTCTGTCCGCTGGCATTGGCTCCCGTGCAGGTCAGCGTCATGCCCTCAGGCACGTAGAGATACACCGTGCCCAGGATGGTCAGTCCGCTGCCGCCCGCCGTCGAGTTGGTGAAACTGAGGTTGCCCGTGACGTAATAGTACGTCGTGGAGCCAGCCGTGCCGAGCGTCTTGCCCGTCGTGGAGCCGGCATCCAGGGCCGTCCAGTTGGCCGCGGTGGTCTGCGTCTGCATATAGACCGTAGCCCATTCGTCTTGTGCCCACGTCCCCTGCACGATGGCGCAGAGCAGGGCGAGCATTAGGATTCTATGTTTCATTCCTTCTTGTTTTTTAGTTTCATGCTCGCTTTAGGAGTTCACTTATCGTCCCCAAGAGTTGTCGGGATCGCCGTGGATACCCAGTTCGCCGTCGTTGCCGAGATTGGTGTTGATGCCCAGGTCCTCATCGCCAGAGTTCTGTGGCCAGGCGCTGTTGAGCAGGAAGGTAATGCGATCGATGAATTTCAGCTGCATACCGGCACTGGCGGTGACCTCTGCCACGATGGGTTCCTTGCCGGCACGGAAGTAGATGGTGCCCTGCGGCTTGCCCTGCTTGTCGGTGAACTGTGCGGTGAGCTCTCTGACCGAGGGCGTGATGTCTGGCAGCTTCACGTCAGGCGATAGCCACTTGGCAAAGATCCTGGCAGCCTCCTCGATGTTGTCCACACCGATGTAGAGGTGTTGCGGCTCTTCCTTATAGAGGATGGTGCCGGTGTTGTAGCTTACCAGGTTGCCGGCATCGTCGATGGTGCAGAGGGCCTTCTGGAAGTAGTCGAGGTCGTCGTACATGGACGTTGTGCCGGACTGGTCGTCGTCATCGTCGCTGCCGGAGCATGCAGTGAATGTGGTGAGCGCTGCGGCCATCAGCATCAGGCCCAGCAGACTGAGGAATTTGTTCTTTTTCATATGATGATATTATTTTTTGTTTTACTTAATCACGACCTTGAGCTTCGCTCGAGCTCGTTTCCGTTCGGAAGAGCTCGAGCGAAGCTTGGCTCTTCTCTTACTTAATCACGACCTTGCGGCCTCCGTTGATGTATATGCCACTGCGGGTGGGCTTGCCGTCCAGCTTCACTCCATGGATGGTGTACCAATTTGAGAGTGAAGAGGGAAGAGTGAAGAGTGAAGAATTTGCTTCCGCACTGATGATTCCTGTTGCTTCGCTGTCGCCGAAGTTGATGCTGAAGCCAGTGATCCGTCGGGCCTTTGCGCCGTCGCCGCCTATCTTGAAGTAGGCATGCTGTGCGCCGAGGCCGGCGCCCGTGGTGGGATAGTAGAGCATGTTCTCGCCGCCCATGAGCAGGATGCTGTTGTCGGTCTCGCCGAACTCCATGCTGCTGTAGGTGCCGGTGAAGCGGACGCGCTGGTCGCCCTCGGCCTCGCCACTGTCGTACGGATGCATCGTGGCATCGATGGTCACGCCGCTGAACACGGGGCTGACGAGGTTGTCGCCGCTGTCCCACTTGATGATATACGGTGTACCGGCCACCAGCTCGGTGACGGCATCGCCGAACGTCAAGTTGAGCGTCGTGCCGCTGATGCCGCCCTCGGTGAGCGGACGGGCCACGGCCCCTTCAAGCGGCGAGCCTGCGAGCGTCACATTGAACGGCAGGCACAGCGTGTTCCATGCGCCGTCCTTGTAGAGCGTGCGGTCTTGCAGGGTGACGTCGGCCACATAGCCGTCGGCGTCGGTGATGACGGCGGTGTTATCGCTGCCGTCGGCGAGGGTGACGGTGGCGGGGGCCACGTAGTAGGTGCCGCCGACGAGGATACCGTTCTGGTATGCCTTCACCATGCCGTAGTCCTCAACGAGGCTGCCGAGGTTGGCGGGGGCGGTGGCAGTGGCGACGGCCTGCGTGCCCTGGTTGGCGGGCAGGTTGTCGGTGGCCACGAAGTAACTGTTTTCGATGGTGAGCGTGCCGTTGTTGCCCATCTTGGCGAAGGTGTTGCTGAGTATGCCCGTGCCCACGCTGGCGGGCTTCAGCAGCGAGTTGCGGATGACGACGGTGCCGCCCTCACCGGCATCGCCCACGAAGCCGCTGCAGTCG
>CACXYH010000034.1 GCA_902771785.1 uncultured Prevotellaceae bacterium | reverse complement strand
CAATGTGTTGTTGCAAGCATACGTTGGCCATTTGTTTCGCGTGCAAATATACGAATATTTCTGAATACGATTTCCGTTTGCTGCAGTTTGCTTCAGTTTTCGCGCGATAGTTTTTGGTTTATTAACTGAATTTAGCGTTTGTTGTGAGGGAAAGTTAGGGACCCCACCCCTAGCCCCTCCCCTCGGAAGGGAGGGGAATACCCGTGGAAGTGCTTCCTTTCCGTTGTTGGGTAATGCACGTGGGAGGTATTCCTTCCGTTGTTGGGGAATGTGTGCGAGAGGTATTCCCCTCCCTTAATGTAGGGGAGGGGTTAGGGGTGGGGTCAGTAATGTTTTAATAGTTGCACTTTAGACACCGTAAAGCGGCACTTTAGGACTCGTAAAGCGGCACTTTACGAGGGGAAACATAGGACTTTTTTATGTTGAGAGACTATCAACAGGAGATGCTGGACAGGTTGGAGCGGGCCTGGCGTAAGCATCGCAGTGTGCTGGTGCAGATGCCCACCGGCACGGGTAAGACCGTGCTGCTGGCGGAGGAGCTTCGGCGCGAGGAACAGCGGATGACGCCTGCCTCGCAAATCCTGGTGGTGGCACACCGGCGGGAACTGATTGCGCAGATACGGCAGACCATCGCGGCACTCGGAATCGAGGGCGATGACATCGTGGTGGAGAGCATCCAGAAGCTGGCGAGGGGGGGATACCCCACCCCTAACCCCTCCCCTAAGAAGGGAGGGGAGTTCTCACCGTCGCTGGTGGTGATAGACGAAGCCCACCACGCGCTGGCAAAGACCTATCGGATGCTGTGGGAACGCTGGCCGAAGGCGAAGTTCCTTGGGCTGACGGCGACTCCCTGCCGGCTGGGCGGCGACGGCTTCACGGACCTGTTCGACGTGCTGCTGCAGTCGTGGCCGATACAGGAGTTCATCGACAAGGGGTGGCTAAGCGACTTCGAGTATGTGTCGGCACGGCCTGACAGCCGGATGGTGCGGCAGGTGCGACTGCTGAAGAAGCGCTCGGCCGGCGACTATCAGGAGACGGAGATGGCAACGGTGCTGGACGTTCCGGAGAGCATCGCGCATCTTTACGAGACCTATCGGCAGTTTGCTTGGGGGAAGAAGGGCATCGTGTATGCCATCAACCGACGGCATGCCGAGCACATCGCGAAGTACTACCGGGAGCAGGGCGTGAGCTGTGCGGTGATAGACTCGAAGACGCCGGTGAAGGAGCGGGAGCGACTGGTGGAGGCATATAGAGGCCAGGACGAGGAAACGAAGATAGACGTACTGGTGAATGTAGACATCTTCGGCGAGGGCTTTGACGTGCCGGAGGTGGAGTTCATCCAGCTGGCTCGACCCACACTGTCGCTGTCGAAATACCTGCAGCAGGTGGGACGCGGAATGCGGGTGAGCAAGGGGAAACCCCACGTGACGATACTGGACCAGGTGGGACTCTACCAGACGTTCGGCCTGCCTACGGACAGCAGAGACTGGGAACGGATGTTCCTGGGGAAGGCTACGGGGAAGGGAGAGACGGACGTGGTGCGCGGCCTGGTGGTGCAGGACGAGGAGGACGACCGGACGCTGGCGAACCTGGAGATGGTGCGCATCAAGCGGCGAGGCGAGCGGCACACGGGCCTGGAAATCTTTATGCAGAACGGGAAATTCGGCGTGATGAGAAATGGGCGCGTGTCGTGTCCGGCTAAGTTCAAGCGGATAGAGCGACTTAGCAAGGAGAGCGGTTTCTATGCGCTTGGCATCTACAACATACTGCAATGGGAAAAGGTGGAAGAGGCCACATCGGTCATCGACAGCAAGGGTGTGGACCTGAACATCAAACTGCTGGGAAAGGTGGAATGGAACGGAGAATACTTCTTTGGAATGGTGAAGTTCTATAATCAGACGAACTTCGTGAACTGCTGGGATCCTGTCGGGAAGTCGTACTACGACCAGCTGCCCGACTTTGAGCGCATTGCGGGGGTGGAGATTGCGGCGGCTCGTGAGCATGGTTCCTACTCATCGGACGACTATTGCAGGAAGCTGAGGTACAGTACGGGAAAGGTAAGCCCACGGTTTCAGGTGTGGGAGATGTTCTACAACCGCTACATTATCATCGCCCGCGACTATCTGGTGGTGAAGAACGACCATAACCATGCCTATCGGATTTGCGGCTATGTGGGCGACGGTATCGTGGTGCAAAGCGAGAATAGCTATGGCTTCATGAAGATAGGGCCCGACGGCAAAAAGGGGGTGGCACTCAGCAGCACGCCACCGGGTATGACCAAGGTCTTTGACTCGCGACTGTTAGGACTAAAACGGGTAGTGCAGTGAGGAAAAGAAAAAAGAGAGGAACAGCGGTTGTTCCTCTCTTTTTTGATGCTTATTTCCCGATGATGGTCAGTATTCTCTTTGCCTCCTCGTCGCCTTTTGCAGCGTCGTCTTTCAGCTCCTGCAGCACCTCATCGCCCTTCTTGGGATTCTTTACGGCTTTCTTGAGCCACGTTTTCGCCTTGGCGGCATCGGCCGTCGTGCCCTTGCCCTTCAGGTAGCACCGGCCCAGCTGATACTGCGCCTTGGCATAGTCCTGGTTGGCCGACTTCAGATACCATTGATAGGCAGTGGTGTTGTCTTCCTTCACACCGCGGCCTTTGTCGTAGCAACGCCCCAGCCGGTACTGAGCCTTCTTGTTGCCTTTCTCGGCAGCAGCTTTCAGCTTGGGAAAAGCCTGGGTGTAGTTCTTCGCGTCGTAGAGTGCCTTGCCCTCTTCGTAGAGCTGCTTGGCATTCTGTGCACCTGCCGCTGTGCTGAGCAGGAGCACCATTAGTAGTGATAGTAGTCTCATAGGGATAGTTTTATTGTTCGTGATCCATCTGTGTTCTCCGTAATCGTGACGCTTACCGCGTCGTCGGGCAAGAGTTCTTCGATCAGCTCCGGCCACTCAATGAAGCAGAGGCTGCCCGAGTAGAAATAGTCTTCATAGCCCATGTCGTAGACCTCCTCGAGCTTCTTGATGCGATAGAAGTCGAAGTGATAGAGCGATGCTCCGTCGTCAGGGATTTCGTATTCATTGACGATGGCGAAGGTGGGCGAGGTAATCACATCCTTGACACCCAGCTCTTCGCATACGGCCTTGATGAAGGTTGTCTTGCCGGCGCCCATCTTGCCATAGAAGGCAAACACCTTGTGCGTGCCTATCTGGCCTATGAACTCGCGTGCAGCGGCGCGAATGTTGCTTAAGTCTCTGATTGTTATTTCCATTATCTTTCTTTTATCTTTTCTTTCCCGTCATGGTGATGAGCGGAATAATCATTTCCTCCATGGAGATGCCACCGTGCTGGAACGTGTCCTTATAGTACGACACGTAGTAGTTGTAGTTGTTCGGATAGGCAAAGAACGCGTCGCCGGTAGCAAAGACGTAGCTTGTCGACAGGTTGGGGGCGGGCAGGAAGGCCTTCTGCGGGTCTTTCACCACGAACAGGTCCTTCGCGTCGTAGCCCAGGTTCTTGCCCAGCTTGTAGCGCAGGTTGGTGTTCGTGTTGCGGTCGCCCACAATTTTCACCGGCTTGGTGCAGCGAATGCTTCCATGGTCGGTAGTCACGATTACCTTGTAGCCGGTCTGTGCCAGCCAACGGAAGAAGTCGGCCACCACCGAGTGTCGCAGCCACGAGAGGGTGATGCTCCTGTAGGCCGACTCGTTGCTGGCCAGCTCGCGCACCATGCGGCTTTCGGTGCGGGCATGTGACAGCATGTCGATGAAGTTAAACACCACTACGTTCAGGTCGTTCTTCTCAAGCGTGCTCAGCTGCTGCATCAGCCTGTCGGCATCCTGCGAGTTGTTCACCTTATGATAGCTGAAGCTGTTCTTCCTCCGGTATCTTTCCAGCTGCGTCCTGATGAGCGGTTCCTCGTTCAGGTTCTTTCCTTCGTCCTCGTCTTCGTCTACCCACAGGTCGGGAAACATCTCGGCAATCTTGTTGGGCATGAGGCCTGAGAAGATGGCATTGCGCGCATATTGCGTGGCCGTGGGCAGGATGCTGAAGTACAGCTCTTCGTCGGTGTCAAACTGGTCGCCTATCTCGCGGGCCAGCATGCGCCACTGGTCGTAGCGGAAGTTGTCGAGCACCACGAGAAACACCTTCTCGCCTGCAGAGAGCAGCGGAAACACCCTTTTCTTGAAAATCTCGGGCGACATGAGCGGACGGTCAGTCTCCTTGGCAGCCGGGGCCAGCGAGGCAGCCCAGTCCATGTAGTTCTTCTTCACGAACTTCGCAAAGCCCAGGTTCGCTTCCTCCTTCTGCATGGCCAGCATGTCGGTCATCTGCGAGTCGGTGCTGCTCAGCTCCAGCTCCCAGTGCACCAGCCGCTTGTACACCTGCATCCACTCCTGCCACGTGTGGCAGTCCATGATTTGCATGGCGAGCGACTGGAACTGCTGCTGGTACTGGCTCTGCGTCACCTCTGTCTCTATTTCGCGTCGGTGAATGTTCTTCTTCAGCGTCAGCAGGATTTGGTTCGGGTTCACCGGTTTTATCAGGTAGTCGGCAATCTTCTGTCCGATGGCCTGCTCCATGATGTTCTCCTCCTCGCTCTTAGTCACCATCACCACCGGCGTGGCAGGCGAGAGCTCCTTGATTTTCTGCAGCGTCTCCAGTCCTGAGAGTCCCGGCATCTGTTCGTCGAGCAGCACCAGGTCGAAGCTCTTTTCCCGGCACAGGTCAATGGCGTCGGTGCCGTTGCTCACGGTGGTCACCTCGTAGCCCTTCTTTTCCAGGAACAGGATGTGCGCCTTCAGCAGCTCCATCTCGTCGTCAACCCAAAGTAGTAGTCCGTTCGTCATTGTCTGTGCTCGTTATTATTTGTTTTCTGACTTCAAAATTACAAAATACGCATCACATAGCTCTCAACTCCCCTCCAATATTAAATCTTTTTGTGTTTTTTTCAAGGAATGAGGTAAATCTGCTCAGAACAAGTCCAGGTCGAAATCGTCGTCGCTGGTTGCGTCGTCTTCCGGCTCGGCCTCCTCTTCGGCTTCTTCGGGCAAGTCTTCGGGGTCAAGGATTTCCAGGTCCTGCGGGGTGTTCAGCAGCGGGTCGTCGGTCACCTTGAGCGGGGCAAACGTGCGGCTGTAGAACGCTTCGTAGTCGCGATAGCTGTAGCGCGTGCCGATGAGGCCGAGGTTATGCTCGCTGATGACAAGGCTGCGGCAATGGCGCAGCAGGGGGGCCATCTCCTTCGATGCGTGCAGCTGGCGCGCATACTGCAGGGCCTCGTCGAACGAGAGGAAGCCGCTGATGGCCATACGGCTGAAGCCTTCCATGCGCTCGATGTTGAGGTCGAAGTTGCGCACCATGAAGTTGGAGAAGTTGTAGCGTGCCATCTCGTAGAGCAGCTGGTTCTCGTTCTGTTCGGGCGTGCGGCCCCAGTCGGTGTTGAGTGAGTCGGGCTGATAGGCCAGGATGAAGAGGAAGTTGGTGTTGCGTTCGGCAGAGAGGGTGTCGGTAGACGTGGAGTCGAGCGCCAAGGTGATGTCGCGGCGCGACCATACATCGTTGAGGTCGAACTTGCCGCCATACAGCTGACGGCCTTCCTGCACGCCCTTGACAATCATACCGGCCATCTCGGCCACTTCGCTCTTCGGATATTTCTCGACGACCTGCTTCAGTTGGTCGACGCATCCCTTGGCATCGCCCTCGTTGAGCAGGCTGAGACCGTTGATGAAAAGGAACTTGGGCCGATGTTCGCCCAAGGGGAAGCGCTGTTCGGAGAGCTGGGCATTGGCGCGGATTTGCGAATGACGGTCGTTCTTGAAAGCCTCGTAGGTGGCGGCATAGAGCGAGTCTTCGATATGGGCTCCGAAGCGTGCGTTCTCAGCGAAATAGGGGTCGCTGAGCAGAATGGTCCACTGGCTTTCGGGGAAGTCGGCCTTCAAGCGGGCCAAGCAGTTGTCGGCAGCGGGCGTGTCGCCACGGAGCGAATAGAGCAGGAACAGGTGATACCACGTCTCGTCCTGGTGCTCAAAATCGGGATACTGGCTGGTGAGGCGCAGCAGCTGCTTCTCGCTGAGGGGCAGATTCTCGAGCTTGTCCTTGAAGATGATGCCCGACCGGAACAGTCCTTCCATGATTTGCTGATTGCTCTCGGCCAGCTGTTCGTCGGTGAAGGGTATTTGTGCCAGGTAGTATTCGCGCTGGTGTGGGTCGTTGGCTGCGCTGTCGGCGACGGCTTCCTGATCCTGTGAAGAGGTGTCGGCCATGTCGCCGGTATCGCCGGTGGAGAGACTGTCGGCAGGCAGCTCGTCGGTATCGGCTGTCGGGGCGGTTGTGGCCACGACGGTCTGGTTGATGCGTTGCCAGTCGTCGACGTTCTCGCGCTTACCCCATATTTTCTGGAATTGCTGGCGGCCCTGGTTGACGGCCATCTGATTGTAGAAGTACCAGAGTCCGTTCTGCTGCCTGTTGGCAGTGGTGGCTGGCTGTGTGGTGGGGCGCTGGTTGCGGTTGCCCACGCTGCTCTGGCGCTGCAGTTGCTGTTCGGCCTCGGCTTCCTCCTGCTTGCGTTTCTCCTCTTTCTCCTTCTTGATGAGTGCCTCGATGACGCGGTCGATGGCTTCGTTGCGCGCAGTCTCGTCCATCTTGGCCAGCAGCTGGAGCGAGTCCTGCAGTTGGATGGCATCGGTGTAGGGCACCAGCTCGTCGAGTATCTTTGAGCGTTTCGACAGCTCTTCGTAGTCGGGACGCTCCTTGTCGAGCAGTCCGATGGCCTCGCCATAGCAGCGCTGAGCATCGTTGAACTTCTCGCGCACCCAGTACAGGTTGCCTAACTTCAGCAGCAGAACGCCCTTCTCGACGCCGCTTCGGGTGGCTTTCTCGTTGCCGGTCTCATAGGCTTCGATGGCGCGGAGCGTATCTTTCTGAGCCAGGTAGATGTTGCCAATGGCATAGTAGACCTGGTCGAGGTAGTCCTTGTTGTTCTCGTCGGACGCCATGCGCCGCAGGCGATTGATCATCTTGCGTGCGTTGCCCTGCGCCATCACCTCGGTCTGGGCGATGCGGGCGTTGAACTCCAACTCGTAAGGCGGGTTCTGGCGTGCCACGCGGCTGTAGGCCTTGTAAGCCTCGTTGCGGTGACCCAGCGCGGCCTCTGCCTGTCCGATGAGGAACCAGAGACGTGCTTTCTGTGTCTTCCGGTGCTCGTGGCTGATGACCTTGCGCAGATAGGGCAGGGCCCGTTCCAGCTCATGCGTGTGCAGGTAGTAGTCGGCATAGGTGTAGTCCCAATGCTTCTGTGCGCGGTAGTGTATGGAGTCGCGCTGCATGTTGCGGATGACGTCTTCGGCATCGTAGGTCCAGTCGAGCTCGGTGTAGCACTTTGCTAGCCAGGCGCGGGCAATGCCGTTGATGGCTGGCTGCGTCTGATAGAGGCGCGACATGTAGTTGAAGGTGGCAGCAGCCTCGTCGAAGGCGCCTTTCTGGAACTGCGCCTGTCCGAGCATGAGCCATGCTTTCCAGATGAAGGGGTTATACTCGCGGCGTGAGAGCCACTCGCGGTCTTTGTCGGTCTTGCGCCGGCTTTTGTTCCACTCGGGCTTGGCCTTGATGCTGTGCTGCTTGATGGCCTTCTCCATCTTCTCGATGGTGCGGTCGTAGTTGCCTCGGCCCAGCTCGCGGCTCTGCTTGTTGCCTACGGGATAGAGCGGCAGCAGCTCAGTGTAGTTGTCCTTGTTGCCCTGCTCCTTCTCCAGATTTCCGTCGATGAAGGCTTGCGAGCCGTTGAAGTAGGTGTTGTATTTGGCTGAGAACGAGTGCCAGAAACGGCTACGGGCGGTGTTCTTCTGAGTCGAACAGCCTGCCAGCAGCAGGCTCGACACCACAAGGATGACCACGCACGAGGGACACGAGCGGGCAGCATCCTTTTTCTTCTTTTCGTCCATGAGGCATGCAATCTTGCACGAGCCGTCGTCATGGCTGGTGCAGGTAGAGCAGTCGTGGCCTACGACAATCTCGTCGTCGCCTTTCTGGAAGAAGCTGGCAATGGCCGCAACGACGCCCAGCGCCACGATGCTCAGGATGCATATCAGGGCGAAACTCATATTTCCTTGTCGATGAGAAATCCGGCATGCTCGAGGTCATCCCAGAAATGGGGGTATGACTTCGACACAACGCCGGGATGATTGATGACGACGGGATGTGCGAATGCGGCGGGAGCAAAGGCCAGCGCCATGCGGTGGTCTTCATAGGTGTCGATGGCCGGCAACGAGCTCTGCAGCTCCAACCGCTCACCTTCCCACGCCAGTTCCTGCCCGTCAGTGTCGTGAAGCACGTAACCCAGCTTCAGCATCTCCTTCTTCAGCGCCTCGATGCGGTCGGTCTCCTTGATCTTCAGTGTCTGCAGACCTGTGAAACGGAATGGTACGCCCATGAGCGCGCACACAACAACGAAGGTCTGGGCCAAGTCGGGCGAGTTGACGAAGTCGTACTCTAAGCGCGGCACGCAGTGGCCACTCTTTCGCAGCGTGACGGTGGTGGGCTTGCCGGTGGTCTTCGACTCGAACTGCGTGCGCACCCCCAACAGACTGAAGATGTAGCGCACGGTAGAGTCGCCCTGCTTGGAGCCGTCCATGAGTCCTGTCAGTTTCACCTCGGCCTCCTTATCGGGCGAGAGGGCCACCATTTCATACCAGTAGCTGGCAGCGCTCCAGTCGTTCTCGATGAAATAGTGCGGCCGCTTCTGATAGGGCACCGGGCGTACCTCAATGGTATCGTGGTCGGTCCACTCGGCATCGGCACCGAACTCGCGCATCGTCCACAGCGTCAGGTCGATGTAGGGCCGCGAGATGACTTCGCCCGTCAGGCGAAGCGTCAGCCCCTTGCTGAGCATGGGGCCCACGAGCAGCAGGGCCGAGATGTACTGTGAGCTCACGTTGCCCGCAATCTCCAGCTCGCCTCCCTCCAGGTGACGGCCTGTGATGCGCAGGGGCGGAAATCCCTCCTGGCCTTCATACTCAATCTGAGCGCCCAGCTTGCGAAGCGCGTCGACCAGAATCTTGATGGGGCGCTGCTTCATGCGGGCAGTGCCGGTGATGATGCGCGTGCCGCTCTTCTCAAGGGCAGAGAGCAATGCCGTCATAAAACGCATGGCGGTGCCGGCTGCCTTGATGTCGATGACGTCAGGCCGCTCGCGCAGAGCACGAATGACGACCTCTGTGTCGTCGCAATCGCTCAGGTTTTCGGGCACGTCGCAGCCTTCGCACAATGCATGAATGATGAGTGCGCGGTTTGATATGCTTTTCGAAGCAGGCAACTTTACGGTGGTTCGCAACTGCTTCGGTGCTTCAATTTTATATCTTGTCATAGCTTTTGTTTCTTAATCAACGTGCAAATATACATATTATTATGCGTAATCACGCAGAATTATAGCTATTATTTATTGAATTTTAGCCAAAATTTTAGGAATTCAAGCTAAAATTCTTTCCGATAACTTTGTTATGTGCCCGAATTATCGTAACTTTGTACCCCAAATGAGACATTTATTACTGTGGAACAAAATAATTTCGAACTATTAAATAGCATACAATATCCTGCTGACCTGCGAAAACTGAAGGTGGACCAGCTGCCGCAGCTGTGCGACGAGTTACGGCGCGACATCGTGAAAGAGCTGTCGGTGAACCCGGGACATCTGGCTTCGAGCCTTGGCGTCGTAGAACTGACAGTGGCTCTGCATTACGTGTTTGACACGCCGGAAGACCGCATCGTATGGGATGTGGGACATCAAGCTTACGGACATAAGATTCTGACCGGACGCCGCGAGCAGTTCTGCACGAACCGCAAGCTGCACGGTATACGGCCCTTCCCGTCGCCCGAGGAGAGCGAGTACGACTCGTTCATCTGCGGCCACGCCTCGAACAGCATCTCTGCTGCACTCGGCATGGCTGTGGCCAGCAAAGGGAAAAGACGCGTGGTGGCCGTCATTGGCGACGGAGCCCTGAGCGGCGGCCTGGCTTTCGAGGGACTGAACAACGTGAGCAGCTCGCCTAACGACCTGCTCATCATTCTCAACGACAACAATATGTCGATAGACCTCTCGGTGGGAGGCATGAAGCAGTATCTGCTCGGGCTGAACACCAACGAGACCTACAACGCCATCCGATTCAAGACCGCACGGTGGCTGAACCGGAAAGGCATGCTCAAGGACGACAGGAGAAAGGGCCTGATAAGGCTCTCGAATGCCATCAAGAGTGCCATCTCGCATCAGCAGAACATCTTCGACGGCATGAACATCCGCTACTTCGGACCTTTCCACGGCCACAACGTGAAGGAGTTGGTGCGCATTCTCCGACAGCTGCGCGACATGAAAGGGCCCAAGCTGCTGCATCTGCACACGAAGAAGGGCTACGGCTATGCGCCTGCCGAAGACTATCAGCCCGTGTGGCACGCTCCTGGAAAGTTCAATGCCGAGACGGGCGAAATCATCAAGACCGATACGAAGAACAAACCGCGTAAGTTCCAGGACGTGTTCGGCTACACGCTGCTGGAGCTGGCAGAGCAGAACCCGCGCATCGTCGGCGTAACCCCTGCCATGCCTACGGGCTGCTCCATGAACATCATGATGGAGAAGATGCCCGACCGCACCTTCGACGTAGGCATTGCCGAAGGACATGCCGTCACCTTCTCGGCCGGAATGGCTAAGGACGGGCTGCAGCCTTTCTGCAACATTTACAGCGCCTTTGCGCAGCGGGCCTACGACAACATCATTCACGACGTGGCTATTCTGAACCTGCCGGTGGTGCTCTGTCTGGACCGTGCGGGCCTTGTAGGCGAAGACGGACCTACCCATCACGGAGCCTTCGACATGGCCTACCTGCGCCCGATTCCCAACCTGACCATCAGTTCGCCCATGGACGAACACGAGCTGCGGCGCCTCATGTACACGGCTCAATTGCCCGGCAAGGGCGCTTTCGTCATACGCTATCCGCGAGGCGGCGGCGTGAGGGTAGACTGGCAGTGCCCCTTAGAAGAAATCAAGGTGGGCACAGGCCGACGGATGAAGGAGGGCGAAGAGGTGGCTGTGCTGAGCATCGGCCCTATTGGCAACAATGTGGCCAAGGCCGTGCAGGGCACCAAGGCAGCTCACTACGACATGCGCTTCCTGAAACCGCTCGACGAAAGCATCCTGCACGAGGTGGGACGCAACTTCAAGAAAGTGGTGGTCGTAGAAAACGGGGTGCGCAATGGCGGACTGGGTTCTGCCGTGCTCGAATGGATGAGTGAGCACGACTACCAGCCCAAAGTGGTGAGAATGGGACTGCCCGACTCGTTTGTGGAGCACGGAACGGTGGCCGAGCTGGAGAAAATCGTGGGTATCGACGTCGACAGTATCAAACAAGAAATAGAACGTTCCCTCGGGGAATGATGAAGGAGGAACGCACATGAAAGTAGTTATTGCCGGTGCGGGTGCCGTAGGAACCCATTTGTCGAAGCTTCTCTCCACGGAGAATCACGACTGCGTGCTCATCGATGACGATGAGGAACGCCTGAGCGACATGGATTCACAGTACGACTTGATGGCCGTCAATGCTTCGCCGACAAGCATCCAGGCACTGAAGGATGCAGGCGTGGGCAGTGCCGACCTGTTCGTGGGCGTTACTCGTCATGAGAGTCGCAACATCACGGCATGTATCCTGGCCCATGCGCTGGGAGCCAAGAAGACCGTGGCACGCATTGATAACTACGAATACCTTTCGCCCCAGAACCAGCCTTTCTTTAAGAACCTGGGCATCGACTCGCTCATCTATCCCGAGGTGTTGGCTGCGATGGACATCACCAACGGACTGAAGCTGTCGTGGGTGCGCCAGCGGTGGGACGTGCACGACGGGGCCCTCGTCTTGCTGGGCATTAAGCTGCGCGAGACGGCAGAGATACTCGACCAGCCGCTGAAAGACCTCTGCGGACCTGACGACCCCTATCATGTGGTGGCCATCAAACGTGGGGGCGAGACGATCATACCTGGCGGATTAGACCGCTTGCAGGTGCTCGACCTGGCCTATTTCATGACGACCAAAGAGTATATCCCCTATATTCGCAAGATTGTGGGCAAGGAACATTATGAGGACGTGCAGAACGTCATCATCATGGGTGGCGGCAAGACGGCCGTGCGTGCTGCCATCACCATTCCCGACTACATGAACGTGAAAATCATTGAGCGTTCGGCCGAGCGCTGCGAACGGCTGAACCAACTGCTGACGCGTGGCGACGCCATGGTGATACACGGGGACGGACGCGACCTGACCCTGCTCAAGGAAGAAAACATCAAGAACACGCAGGCTTTCGTAGCGCTCACCGGCAATGCCGAGACCAACATCCTGGCTTGTCTGACGGCCAAGAAACTGGGAGTGAGGAAGACGGTTGCCATGGTCGAGAACCTGGACTATGTCAGTATGGCAGAGAGTCTTGACATTGGTACCATTATCAATAAGAAAACCGTGGCGGCCAGCCATATCTTCCAGATGATGCTTAATGCCGACGTGCGCAACATGCGTTCGCTGATGATGGTCGACAGCGATGTGGCAGAGTTCGTGGCTGCTGAAGGCTCGAGGGTAACCAAAAAGCCGGTGAAGGCGCTTGGCATGCCATCAGGAGTGACTATCGGTGGACTCGTGCGTAACGGAAAAGGCATACTGGTGAATGGTAACACGCAGATTGAAGCGGGCGACTCGGTGATGGTCTTCTGTCATGAGCACCGGCTTAACGTCGTGGAAAAATACTTTAAGAAGCAGGGATTTTTTTAGTGCCCGCTGCACAACACATACTGCATAGTGCTTAATTAAGGATGGTAAACTGGAAACTCATAGCTAAGATTTTAGGCTCGTTGCTCTTCATCGAGGCATTCATCATGTCGTGGTGTCTCATCATGGCGCTCGTGTTCGGTGAAGACGATGTGATGGCTTTCATCTTCTCGACCATCCTCACCTTCGGCAGCGCATTCATCTTCCTCTACTTCGGGCGCGATGCTGAGAACGCGTTAGGTCGGCGCGATGCCTATGTCGTGGTGACGGCTACCTGGGTGGTGTTCTCGTTCTTCGGCATGTTCCCCTTCCTGATTCATGGTTCGCTCACCAGCATCACCGATGCTTACTTCGAGACGATGTCGGGGTTTACGACTACCGGTGCTACGATTATCGACAATGTCGAGGCCCTGCCACACGGCATTCTGTTCTGGCGTTCGCTCATGCAGTGGATAGGCGGATTGGGAATCGTGTTCTTCACGATTGCACTGCTACCGTCGCTCGTGGGCGGCTCTGTGAAGGTGTTTGCCGCTGAGGCTACGGGGCCCATGCGCTCGAAAATGCATCCGAGGCTCTCTACGTCGGCTAAATGGATTTGGAGCATCTACGTACTGATGACGCTGGCTTGCGGCTTCTCGTTCTGGGCGGCAGGCATGGACTGGTTTGACGCAACCAACTATTCAATGTCGACCACGGCAACGGGAGGCTTCTCGACGCATAACGGCTCGACGGTGTTCTTCAATTCGGCCACTATCGAGTATCTGGCCATCTTCTTTCAGTTCCTGGCCGGCATCAACTTCACCTTATTATATATGTCCATCTTCAAGTGGAGGGTGGGCATGTTGCTGAAGAACTCGGAGTTTAAGTTCTATGTGGGTGCTATCGTGCTGTCTACGGTGTGGATTATGTATCTGCTCGTTACTCGCATGGACTACGGCATTGAGCCGGCATTGCGTTCGGCTTTGTTCCAAGTGGTCTCGTTTATTACGACAACCGGTCTGTCGAACGACGATGCAGGCACGTGGCCTCACGTCACGTGGGCCATTCTTTTTGGTCTGATGTTCCTCGGAGCCAGTGCCGGAAGCACCACGGGTGGCTTCAAGTGTGTGCGTGCCTCGATGCTCTTCAAGGTGCTGCGCAACGAGTTCCGCCATATTCTTCACCCCAATGCCGTGTTGCCGGTGCGTGTCAATCAGCAGAGCGTGCCTCAGCAGAAGCTGGTTTCATTGCTGGCATTTACGACGCTCTTTGTGGTGACGCTGCTGATAACGACCTTACTGATATCGGTGTCGGGTGTCGACATCACCAATGCGCTGACCATTGCGCTGAGCCTGATCAGCAACGTGGGCGCCGGACTTGACACCAATGTAGGCCCGCCAATGTCGTGGGCCGACCTGTCGGTGTGGGTGAAGTGGCTCTGCTCCTTCCTCATGCTGGTGGGCCGTCTCGAAATTATGGCTGTGCTCGTGCTCTTCACGAAGAGCTTCTGGACGGAGAACTGACTTTTGGTCAATAAAGAACTAATAGCATACTTATGAAATTCATCGCAATTATTCCTGCCCGCTACGCCTCGACGCGCTTCCCGGGCAAGCCGTTGGCCCGACTGGGTGGCAAGTATATCATTGAACGTGTTTATCAGCAGGCAAGCTCTATCGTGGGCGAAGCTTATGTGGCTACCGACGACGACCGTATCTTCAAGGCTGTTGAGGCCTTTGGCGGCAAGGCCGTGATGACACGGAACGACCATAAGAGCGGCACCGACCGCATTGAAGAGGCTGCCACGAAGCTGGGCACCGATGCCGACGTGATTATCAACGTGCAGGGCGATGAGCCTTTCATCCAGCCCTCACAGTTAGCTACCGTGAAAGCGCTCTTCGACGATGAGCACACGCAAATAGCCACGCTGGGCAAGCCTTTCGAGACGATGGAGGCAGCTGAGAACGCCAATTCGCCTAAGATTGTGACCGATGTGAATGGCTATGCGCTCTACTTCAGCCGTTCGGTCATCCCCTTCGTGCGCGGCAAAGAGCGTTCGGAATGGCTTGCATCGTTCCCCTTCGTAAAGCACATCGGCCTCTATGCCTATCGGCGCGACGTTCTGCGGCAAATAACAAAGCTGCCCCAGAGTCCGCTGGAAATCGCGGAGAGTCTGGAGCAGCTTCGTTGGCTACAGAACGGTTATCGCATCAAAGTGGGATTGACCGATGTAGAGACAGTGGGTATTGACACCCCCGAAGACCTGCAAAGAGCAGAGGAATTTCTGCAGAAGCAAAAGCTTTAGGACTTCAGCTTCTGCGCATCTCCTCCAGCAACTGACGCTGACGTTCTGTCAGTGTAGTAGGCAGGGTGACGTTATAGGTGATAATGAGGTCGCCTCCGCCTTGTCCCTTGCCTCGCAGGCGAACCTTTGAGCCAGGCTGTGTGCCTGGCTTTATTTTTAGCTTCAGCTTCGTACCTGTGCCTAAGCTGATGAACACATCGCCTCCGAGCAGGGCGGTGTACATGTCGATGCTGACGGAGGCCTGCGACTCTTGTGGCCCCTGCTGACGGCCGAAGCCGCCAAAACCACCGAAGCCGCCGCCAGCACTGTGGGCTCCACCGCCAAACAAGTTCTCGAAGAACGAGCTGAAGCCTCCTCCACCTTTGAAGCTTGAGAAGTCAAACCCGTCGAATGGAGAGCCTCCGCCTGTACCGCCGAAGCCGCCTGCGTCATTGCCGAAGGCATCGGCCTGGCGCCATTGCTCGCCATACTGATCGTATTTCTTGCGTTTCTCGGGGTCGCCAATCACATCGTAGGCCTCGTTCAAGGCCTGAAACTTTGCTTTAGCCTTTGGGTCGTCAGGATGCAAGTCGGGGTGAAACTGCTTAGCCCGTTTCAGGTAAGCCTTCTTCACGTCTTTCTGTGGAATGTCCTTCGCGACGCCTAAAATCTTGTAATAATCAATAAATGCCATACTGTTATCCTCCTCTTTTATAACCTTATAGCAAAAATTGTGCCACTTTCGACAGGGCTTCCTTACACTGCTCCATGAGCCACTTAGGAGTAGAGGTGGCACCGCAGATGCCTACGGTCTGAATACCTTCGAGCCATTCGGAGCTGATTTCCTCGGGCCCTTCGATGAGGTGGCTATTAGGATTGATGCGCAAGCACTCGTTGAACAGCACCTTTCCATTGCTGCTCTTGCGTCCGCAGACGAAGAGGATGAGGTCGTGACGCGAGGCAAACTGCGAGATGTTGGGCATTCGGTTGGCCACTGAGCGGCAGATCGTGTCGAAGCTCTTGAAGGTGGCTGTGGGAGCGATGTGCTGCTGGATATAGTCGATGATGCGATGGAACTCGTCGAGCGACTTGGTGGTTTGGGAGTAGAGGTAGATGTCGCGTGTGAAGTCGAGTTTCACCACATCCTCGTAGGTTTCTATGACAATGGCCCTTCGTTCTGTCTGCCCCACGAGCCCGAGCACTTCAGCATGGCCTTTCTTGCCGAAAATGACCAGCTGTGCCTGTGGGTTGGCGTCATATTGGGCCTTGATCCTTTTCTGCAACTGCAGCACCACGGGGCAGGTGGCATCAATGATTTCGATGTTGTTCTGGCGGGCCAGCTCGTAGGTCTCTGGCGGTTCACCGTGAGCACGCAGCAGCACTTTCACGTTGTGAAGCTGGCGCAACTCATCGTGGTTGATGGTGATGAGGCCCATCTGTCTGAGCCGTTCACATTCCATACCGTTATGCACAATGTCGCCGAGGCAGTAGAGGGTGGTTCCTGCTGCCAGTTCTTCCTCGGCTTTCTTGATGGCGGTAGTCACACCGAAGCAGAAACCACTGCCGTTGTCGATTTCTATCTGTAGCATTTCTTCTGCGACTTTCTATGACTTGAGGGTGTCGAAGTACAGGTTGAGGAGGTCTTGGGCGGCCATGAAGCTCGTCTTTTGACCAGCCAGCACCTTTTGTTCGGCCAGTTGGAGCTGCCCCTGAATGAGGGTGTTGTTGTAGAAGTTGTTCTTCAGGTGCTCGTTGATGCTCTCATACATCCAGTACTTCGACTGCTCGTTGCGGCGGTATTCGAAATAGCCGTTGGCCTTCACGAAGTCGAGATACTGGTAAATCATGTCCCAGATCTCCTTGATGCCCGTTCCGTAGAAACCGCTATAGCATAGCACCTTCGGCATCCATCCGCTGTCGGGCATGGGGAAAAAGTGGAGTGCATTACGGAAGTTGGTGGCAGCCATGTGGCAGCGGTCCACGTTGTCGCCGTCGCATTTGTTGATCACAATGCCGTCGGAGATTTCCATGATGCCACGCTTGATGCCCTGCAGCTCGTCGCCGGTGCCTGCCACCTGTATGAGCAGGAAGAAGTCCACCATGGAGTGGCAAGCCGTTTCGCTCTGGCCTACGCCTACCGTCTCAACGAATATCTTGTCGAAGCCGGCAGCCTCGCAGAGGATAATCGTCTCGCGCGTCTTCCGTGCAACACCGCCCAAGGAACCTGCCGAGGGGCTGGGACGGATGAACGAGTCGGGGTGTACGGCCAGTTTCTCCATGCGTGTCTTGTCGCCCAGGATGCTGCCCTTGGTGCGTTCGCTTGAGGGGTCAATGGCTAATACGGCCAGCCGGCCTCCCTTCTCTCGCAGGATGTGGATGCCAAACTCGTCGATGCTTGTCGACTTGCCGGCCCCCGGCACACCGCTGATGCCCACGCGGATGGAGTTTCCGCTATAGGGCAGGCAGCGGTCTATCACTTCCTGAGCCTTTGCATAGTGCTCAGGGTTCGTGCTCTCAATGAGCGTTACTGCCTGCGACAGCACGGTGACGTCGCCCTTGACGATGCCTTCCACCAGTTCGCCTACCGATAAGACGCGCTTGCGCACTCGGTTCCGTTTCAAGTAAGGATTGACAATAGAGGGCTGCTCAACGCCGCTGTTCACTTGCAATCCTGCATATTCTGAGCTATTTTCGGGATGTTCCATTTATTCTACGTTCACGTTAATTACTACTTTGGCATTCTCTGGGTCATTGGTAATCATCAACACTCGAGGTTTCGAGCGCGCCTTGCGCAGACCGTCGGCATAGGCCGTCACCTTCAGCTTGGTGTGTTCGCCTGGCTTCAGCTCGCGTTTCGACAGGGTCACGCGCAGACCTGGGGTGAACATCTGCAGCGAGCTGATCTTCAGGTCCGACTGTCCGTCGTTGCTGATGATGACCTCGCCCGACTTCTTTTTCTTTGTTCCCATGTCGCCCAAATCGATGTTGGTCGATGAGAGCTGCATGTGGGGAGCCTGATGGCGGCCTGCACCTTCGAACTGCTCCATATTGGGCAGCAGCACGGCAGAGACGTTAATCTCGTTGGCGCTGTTCACTCGTTCGCCTAAGTTCTTGGCCAGATATACTTCAGTCTGCGTCAGTCCGAAGTTACGCAGGTGCTCGCTGTTCAGCGTCAGTTTGATGGTGCCCGAGCGTCCTGGGCTCAGCTGTTCAGGTGTGACAACGGCCGTCAGGTAGGGCGGCAGGTGCATGATGTTGGGCATCATGTTCGATGTCGAGTTGTTCATGATGTGCATCTCTATCTCTGGATGGTCGCCACTCTTCACGTCGTCGAACTCCAGGTCGTTCAGGTCGGTGAGCAGTCCTCCGAAGTCGTAGGGATAGGAGCCCGAGAAGTCTTGGTAGTCGGCCAGCACCACACCTTTTATTTTCAGGTATACGGGCTTTTTGGTGGCGTTGCTCACGATGGCCACCTGCTTCTCGAAGTGTCCCAGCATGCGGGCATCGTAGGTTACCTTGAGCGTGAAGCGCTCGCCCACGCCAATCTCTTTCTTCGACAGTTCTGCCTCCAGGCATCCGCAGTCGGCCTTCACCTCGCTGATGACGAGGCGTCGCAGGCCCTTGTTGCGCATCTCGAATGTAGCCGATACGGGCATCTCGAAGCCCGTCTTGCCACAGTCGATGGTTGTTTTGTTGACCGACAGCCGCTGGGCGCTGACGGTGGTGGCTGTCAGCAGTCCCAGTGCTGCGATTATCAGTATTTTCTTCTTCATATTCTTACTTTACGATGATGGTTTGCGATTTGGTGAGCCCCTTGAACTCTGGCGCATAGGCACACTGCACGCTGCACGTGCCCGTCTGGTATTCACCCTCGCGGTCGATATAGTATTCAGTCTCCAACACGTGTTTGCCCTTTGGCAGCACGTCGTAGTAGAAGTTCGTCGACTGGTCGCGTGGTGCGCAGTAGTAGCCCCAGTGATAGCCGCTCAACTGGTTGACGGGCTCCATGCAGGCAGCGCGTCGGTCGGTCACCTGTACGAAGTCAAGGTCGCGGTCGTTGGTAATGGTGATGCGCACCTTCACGCGGTCGCCTACTTTCAACGGGCTGTTGACGGCCTTTCCTGCTGTCGTCAGCAGTTCGCGCTTCACGACGATACCGCTCTCGGTCTGGTCTTTCACGTCGCTGGTCTTTTGCATGAACTGTGCGTAGACAGCACCCCACGACGTGCCTTTCGAGGTTTTCTCGGCGGTGAAGGTCTTTGCTCCTTGGGCGGGTAGGGCGGTCTTCACGTAGCCAATGCCTGCAGTAGCCTTTGAGGTCTCCAGCTCCTTGCCGTCGATGGCCAGTCGGGTGGCGGGCTGCGGAGCCAGTGCCTGGCTGTTGCCGTTCATGAAGGCATAGACCGCATCGACGCTGTTGATGGGGGTATCCCATGCCTGCGTGTGCTTCTCCTGCAACAGCCAGCGCTGCATCTCGCTGATGGTGGCTGTGTCTTGCGGGGTGAGCCGCTGGATAGCCTCGATGGCCATGGTCTGTGTGGGTATGCGGTAGTCGCGCCAAGAGTAGCCGGCCCGTGGGGTGTCGTAGTAGCGTCCCATCTCTTCGCGGTAGACGGTGTACTCCTTCAGGCTCTTGACGTATAGCGGAGCGTTGAGGATGATGGCCGAGAGCGCTTTCTCGTTGATGGACTGGTTCTTGCGCTCCTTCTTCAGCAGTTTCTTCAGGTAGTTCTGTGCTTCGATGGTCTCAGCCTCCTGCTTGCGTCCGTCGATGGTGCATATATATAGGTATTGCAGGGCGGTGAAGCTGGGGAACGACTGGCGCATGCCTTTCTTCTCCTGTCTCTTCATCTCCTTCACCATCTCCACCATTTCCTTGTTCATGAAGCTGAAGGCTTTCTTCAGCATGGCCGTCGTCTCGCTCTGTTCGCCGGTCATGTGGTTCAGTCGCACCAGCATCTCGCTGATGCTGACGGTCATGTAGGTGGAACCGTGCATGCCTGGCCACCAGCTCCACGAGCCGTCGCTGTTCTGCAGCTTGCCCATTTTCTCGATGGCAGACGACAGACGCTGCTGCATGAGGTTCTCGTCGAAGAAGTCGGCCAGCCGCTGACGCTGTTCGCTCTCGCGGTCGGCATCGAGCACCCAGGGCGTCTCGTTGAGCAGCAGGTCTTTCAGCTCCGTGTTCTTTTCCAGCTGTGAGCTGAGCGTGGTGACAGGCGTGTCCTCGCGCTTCCATTGCTCGAAGACGCCCTTTGCCCGTGGGTTCTGCTTGATGATATGACGGCCCAGCGCATTGGCATAGTAGGAGGTAGCCTGGCAGATGGCGCAGTCGTCATGTGGATGACCGACCGCGGGCAGGGCCTGTATCATGAGCCATACCGGGTTGTTGGTGTATTCGATGGTCAGCTTGCCTTGGGCTACGGGCACCAGCTGGCTGAGGTCGATGGTCTTCGTGCCAGGCTTTGTCTGGGTGAAGGGCACGGTGACGGTCACCTGCTCGCGGTTGGGCAGGATGGGCAGGTAGTGCTGCTCGCCGTCGCTGTAGCCTTCGCCGCTGATGCTCATGCGGGCAATGAGCAGCTGCTGCTGTCCGTCAGGCTTGTACTCGAAGCTGACGCTGCCTGTCTGGTTGGGCTCGACGCTGACCTGACGGCTCTGTTCGTAGACCACGGCTTCGGTCTCAGGGTCGACAAGCTGCAGGCGTGCGGTACCGCTGACGGTCTGCTCGCTGGTGTTGAAGACGCGGGCCGAGATGGTGGCCACGTCGCCCTCGCGAACGAAGCGCGGCATGTTAGGCTGTATCATCACGTCCTTCTTGGCCACGGCATCGCCCTCGAGCATGCCGTGCATCATGTCCTTCGTGTGGGCTATGCCCATGAAGTGCCAGGTGGTGAGGCTTTCGGGCAGCGTGAACTTCAGGGCCACGCAGCCGGTGCTGTCGGCTGTGAGCTGCGGATAGAAGAAAGCTGTCTCCTGCAGGTTCTCGCGCAGCTGTGGCTCGCTGGCCTGCTGGCTTTCTGCCTCACTCCCCTGAGCCGAGTCGGCCTCGTCGTTACCCTTGACGTCGAGCCCGCCAATGCGTCCTTGCAGTTTCATGTCTGCTGCATTCGCACTCTTTTGGCTCATCATGGCTGGGGCCTCATACAAAACGGCTTCCTCTGTGACGACGCCAGCTCTTGAGTAAGCCATGCCGATGTTCCGCATTCTGCCTGCGCCAAATCCGGCGTACCTTATATAATGGGGATAGATGTCGTGGTCGAAGCGACTGAAGCTCAGGGCCGATACTTTCAGCATCTGGGGGCGCAGGAAAGCCTGTCCGAAGGCGCTGCCCCACGTGTCGAATTGCCATTGCGTGCTGGGCAATGGCAGCCACATCGAGGGTGCCAGCTGCCAGTTGAGGGGCGCCAGCTGCTCCAGGCTCTTGTCGTAGAGCGTAGCCATGAGCTGTGCATTGGCGGGCGTTCCGTCGGGCTTCGTCACGACGAGTGTCCACTCCTCCTGCTGTCCTGGGGTCAGCCGGTCGCGGAAGGTCTTCCATTGCAGCTTCAGGTTCTTGTCGGGCAGGGGCTTTTGCAGCGTTACGGTGTGCTCGTAGACCTTGCCTTCGCGCATCCAGACGTAGGTGAGCAGCAGTCCGTTGCCGTATTCCTCCTTGTAGGCCAGCTTGCGGTTGATGAGCTCATTGCTCTTGTCGGTGGCTCCGCTCTCTAAGAGCCTGTCGCCTGAGATGACGGTATAGAGAATATGTACGTTGCTGGCCGATGAGCCTACCTGCACGGTGACGGGTTTGCCGTTGGGCGGGAAGGCGAAGTCTGACACGTAGAACCAGTCGTCGGTCTCGGCGGCCGGTCGCTTGTCGTTGAGCGAGAAGACGACGAAGTCGCGCTTCACGGTGTCGTTCTGGCAGATGGCCGTCAGCGTGTGTCGGCCGCTCTTCTTCTCGTTGATGGCTATCGGCTGCTGGGTGTCGGCGTTTTGCCATTTGCCGTTGTCGATGCGATATCTCACCTGGGCGCTGATGTCGTTGCCGGCAGCATTGCGCAGGTGGAAGGTCATGTTGCTCTTGTCTTCGACGAGCACCTTGTCGGCCAGGTCGACGCTGAGCGCCGTCTTGCGGTTGCCCAGCGGCAGCGAGTACTGTCCCTGATGGGTCTCGCCAGCCTGGTCGGTCACGTCGGCCGTCACCACGAAGTTGTAGAACATGGGGTATTTGGTCGTGGGCACCGTCAGGGGAACGTCGACGCTGAAGGTGCCGTCGCCCTCAGTCATGGCTTCGCCGGAAGCCAGCTCCTCGTCGTCGTTCGACTGTCCGAAGACGGCCGTGCTCCAGTAGCGGCTGTACGACATCCACCAGAAGGCGCGTCGGCGCACCACCTTGTAGCTGACCTTGGCTCCCTGGATGGGCACGCCTGCATAGCTGCGTGCCGTTGCCTTGACGCTGATGGTGTCGCCGCTGTCGTACGACTGCTTGACTTCGTCGAACTCTACCTGGAACGTGGGGCGCTTGTACTCCTCGACGCGGAACCATTGCGCAAACCCGTTGACCGCCACGCTGAAGCGGCCCGTGAGACCCGTCTTGGGCAGGGTGAAGTCGGCTGTGCAGGTGCCGTACTCGTCGGTAGTCACTTCCTGCTCGGCCACCACCTCGTAGTTGGCGTCGTAGAGTCTCATGGTCACTTTCTTGTGGGGCAGGGCCTGGTGTTCGATGTAGTGCTCTGTGGAGTAGAAGATGGCGGCGACGTGCACCTGCTGACCTGGGCGGTAGATGGCGCGGTCGGTGTAGATCACGGCCTGCTCGCTGCGGCGGTCGCGCTCCTGATAGCTGAAGTAGCCGTAGCCGTTGTAGGGTCGGCAGGCCTTGTCGGCCTGTGTGTAGGCGAATGCCGTCGAGGGCTGCTGCTTGTCCTTGATGGTGTAGAGATGCTCGCCGTTGGCATTGGTGCTGACGACGACTCGCTTCTGCTTGCTGCCGTAGCCGATGGTGAGCCGGATGCTGGCACCAGGAATGGGCTGACCAGTAGTGGCGTTGACGGTGGCATAGCGTATCTGCTGGCCGGGCAGCTTCTGCTGCAGCAGTCGCACGTCGCTCACGAAGTAGAGCATGCGGACGGGCGATGTGGTGGCGGGCTTGCTCTCAAACTCAAGCATATAGACGCCTGCCGGCAGGGCCTCGATGACGGTCGAGTCTTCAAACACGTCGTAGTCGTGGTGGGTGCCCAGCTGCAGCGTCTTCGTCAGTTGCGGCATGGGCTTCAGCAGGTTCTTTATCTTCTTGTATTGCTCGCTGAGGGCAGGCGACAGCTCGATGTCGCCCTCGGCCTTGACGCCGTAGACCTTCATCGTGAGCTGTGTGATGTTGCGCATCGACTTGAGGTCGATCTTCTGCTGCCGGTTGGGCATCCACACCTCCTGGTCTATCTGCACGGTGAAGCGCGAGCTGGTCAGGTCGGTCTTGGCATTGCGCAGCTCGTTCATGCGCTTCCACGCACCCCAGCGGCTGAGTGCCGTGTCGATATAGCTGATTTTCTCCTCGGCGGTAGCCGTCGTGTTCTCGTCGAGGTGGCTGTAGCGCAGCAGGGCCACTTCGCCAGCCTCTGCGAGGTCGGCATAGCGCTCGGCGAGTGAGTCGAGCCGTTGCAGGAAGGCCGACTCGGCGGGCTTGACGTGCTCGTCGGGCCGCTGCTGCCTGAGCATTTCGAGGGCGCTGAAGAGCTGTGCCTGGCGGTTGCCGGTCGTCAGATAGTAGGCGTGAAGGGCGGCATACTGGTTGCTTTCCTGTGCGATGACGCTCAGCAGGTCGTCGGCATAGTAGTGGCTGTCGTGGCCCTCAATGACGAAGGGCTTGTAGTCGCCGGCCTTGGTGGCGGCCAGCTCGACGGGATGGCTCATGGCCTGGGTGAAGTATCGTTGTGCGATGTCCTTTGCGTCGTCGGCCAGCGAGGGGTTCTCGTTGTAGAGCTGTCCCAGCACCACCTCGTAGACAGCCTTCAGCGGCAGGCTCTTGGCTTGCTGCTCGCGCTGCTCCAGACGCTTGACGGCGGGCTCGAGCGAGTCGGGGGCAATGCTGGCCATAGCCTGTGCGTGGGTCAGCGCGGCCTTGAGCAGCTGTCCGTAGGCCTGCTCTTTCTCGGCCTTCGCGATGATTTTCTCCAGCACCTTGGCCTGCGTCTGCGGCAGGTCTTCGCGTTCGGCCTTGCTGGCCTGGTTCCATAGTTGTGCGTAGTTCTGTGCGTTCATTGTCGTGGGTAGTGCCAGCAGCGCTATCAGTAGTGCAAAGAATGTTTTCTTCATTGTCATCATGTGTTTTCGTTTTTGGGGGTGTTGTTGCCTTCCAGATACTCCCTGATGTCGTTCTGCACCTGTCGGAACTGGTCAGAGAAGATGTATCCGTTGTTCTTCTTGAGCATGGCTTTCACGTCTTGCAGCGAGTTCTCGTAGCAGCTCATCTCGTTGCGTTTCTGGGTGAGGTGGGCTGATGAGCGGCTGATTTCGTTCTGCCGCTCCATGCGCAGCTGGTTGCACACCTTCGAGAGGATGGGAGCTGCGACGGCGTCGAAGAGGTGGTGGCCCTGCATATATAGATAGGTGGTCTGCGGCGTGACGCCCAGCGCCTTGATGCTTTCCTTCGTCTGCAGATACTCCTCCTTGGCGTTGGGGAAGCGCCGCTGCAGGTCGCCAATCTTCGTGCGCACCTTGCGCCGCAGGTTGTCGATGGAGGCGTCAGGCTCGCGCAGGTTGAAACCGCCTGGGTCGCTGACGCGGTTCAGGTCGGTAATGGAGAACTTCGAGTGGTTGCCGTTGCGATAGAGCATGATGCTCCACACGAAGAGGGGGAAGAGGGCCTCGGAGAAGCGGGCGAAGTAGTCGCGGAAGTCGAAGATGCGGTGGTCGTTGAGGGTGACCGACACGCACACGTCGTGGAGCGAGGGCGCGTAGCATTGGAAGTTCTCGATGGCGTAGACGTAGGTATGGAACACGTAGGGGCTGTCGAGCACGCGCCTCGACTGCTCCGTGCGTCGCTGCAGCAGGTAGTCGTAGTCGGCATCGACGCAGGCAATCATCGACCTGCCCAGGGGCTCGCCCTTGAGGAAGTTCATGAGCACCGACTTCTTGCCGCGCGACAGGTTGCCCTTCGACGGCAGCATCACCTCGAAGTAGCGCTTGTCGTTCTCAAACTGGCTGAGCACGGTGCGCCAGAAGTAGATGTCGTCGTAGCTCTCCACGTAGGCCACGATGCGTCGGCGTGCGCCTTTCCCTTTCAGGGCGTTGGCTGCCTCCACGTAGCTGCTGTTGATGTTGTCCCTCAGTCTGTTGCTCACTTCTTCTGTCTTTGATGCTTAACGGTTTAGTTCTTGATCTCGATGTCGCTCACCTCGGTCACGGCGTCCATCCATCCGTTCATGACGACGGCGGGCGAGTGGGTGGTGAGGATAATCTGCACGTGGGGGTTCAGCTCCAGG
Source organism: uncultured Prevotellaceae bacterium (assembly GCA_902771785.1). Classification (GTDB taxonomy): domain Bacteria; phylum Bacteroidota; class Bacteroidia; order Bacteroidales; family Bacteroidaceae; genus Prevotella. The sequence goes on along the minus strand of CACXYH010000034.1, from coordinate 776 downwards.
CAGAGGTCGATGAGCCGCTTCTGCCACTCGATGTGCAGGCTCACCTCGGGCTCGTCCATGAAGAGCACGTAGGGCTGGTCGTCCTCCACGAGCACGGTGAGCAGGATGATGAGCATCTGCTTCTCGCCGCTCGACAGCTGGTAGGGCATCAGCAGCTCGCCAATCTGGGTGAAGCGTATCTCGTTCTCCGTGCGCACGATTTTCTTGCCCGTCTCGCGAAAGAGGTCGTCGATGATGTCCTGGAAGCGCGTCTTCTTCTGCGACAGCTGCTGGGCCGCCTCGGCGTTGCCCTGTTGCAGCTCGCTGATGATGCGGTTGCCGATGTTCACCTGATAGTCGAGGTACTTTCGCTGCAGGTGGTACAGCTGGAAGTCGAGCAGCGAGCCGCCGCCTCCGCCCTTCACCACGGGCAGCACCTGCCGCAGCGAGCCTTCCTCGTCGGCCATCACCTGTGCCAGGTTCGAGTCGAGCGAGCGGATCATGTCGTAGCGAATCCAGCGTGCGTCTTCGGGCTCCACGTCGAGCCTCACGCCCTTGAGCATGTGGCTGGGAAACTCGCCGCCCTGCGCCAGTCCCTTCACCACCTTGTTGATGATGGTCGACTTTCCCTGTCCGTTGATGCCGCTCAGGATGTTCACCTTTGGCGACAGTTCCCACACGATGTGCTTCTTTCCGCTCCAGAGCGAGTCAATCTCTATCCTCTTGATGTAGTCTGCGTATTTCTGCATAGCCGTTGATGTTTTTATATGGCTTCAGCCATCAGGTCTTTACGTCCT
>CACXYH010000033.1 GCA_902771785.1 uncultured Prevotellaceae bacterium | reverse complement strand
CCAACACCGAGCAGGTATCGTTCAAGGTGACCCAGCGTCACAACAACATCTTCGACGGCGTGAGGTACAGCGACCGCACGCTGGCTTGGAACGAGAAGGGGGACACGCTGAAGCTGACGCGCGACCTGACCGGCATCAAATGCCAGCTGACAGACTCTGAGTCAGGCGACAATCCGAACTGGCTGCACGCCACGATAAAGGGCAATACGGTAGAGTTCAGCGTGAACGAGAACAAGTCGAAGAAGGAGCGCACGGCCAGCGTCACGCTGTACCTTCCTGAGGGCGGAAAGCTGGCTGCCAACAGCGTCCAGACGACGTTCAAGGTGAAGCAGACTGGCAACAACGTCTTCAGCGAGACGAACTTCAAGGATCTGACCGTGAAATGGAACGAGACTTCACGTGTGTTGGAGAATATGAGTATCGACTTGTCGCAGATTAGAAGCAAGATTGTAGACAATGCCACGAACAAGACAGCTACATGGATGGGCCTGTCGCTCAACAACGAAGACAAGCTGATTAAGTTTAATTTCTGGCAGCTGAACACGAAGGACGACCGTTCGGCTACGGTGACGCTCTACGTTCCTACGAACGGCGCAACTATAGACGACGATACAGAGAAGGTTTCGTTCAAGGTGACCCAGCAGCACTACAACATCTTCGACAATGTGCAGTACAACAACCGCACGGTGAAGTGGGATGATAAGGCAGACACGCTGAAGCTGACGCGCGAGCTGACGGGTATCCAGTGTAAGCTGACTGACAACTCGACGAACGAAACACCTAACTGGCTGGGTGCGAGCGTCAAAGAGAATAAGGTCGTGTTTAGTGTGCAACCCAACAGGACGCTGACAAGTCGTTCGGCTACGGTGCTGCTCTATCTGCCCAACGGCGGCACGATAGACGAGCACAGCGTGAAGACTTCCTTCCAGTTTACGCAAGGTCATGAGGAGAAAGCTACACCTGAGAAGACGAGTGTCGAGGTGAACTACCAGAAGCAGACCTACAAGCTGAACGTGTCCTGCAATACCAACTACCAGATGGAAGCCCCCTCGTGGGTCACCTGCACTACGAAGCCGGAGGGCGAGTTCAAGCACGTGATAACCCTTTTGTTCACAGAGAATACCGATAACGAGGTGCGCGAGGGCGAACTGCGGCTCACCCGCAGCGGCGAGCTGCTGGCCAAGGTGGCGCTGAAGCAGCGCACCAATCCGCACATCGCAGTGAACTTCCCTGACGGGCGCAAGCTGATTTCGTTTGGAAAGGGAGGCGGCGAGATACAGCTGCCTGTGAAGACCCTCACCCCCAACTACCGCATTACGCGCAACCATCAGTGGATTTCTATCGGACGCCAGGAGGTGACCAGCTATGACCAGTATTACCACAAGCTGACCATTCAGAGCTTCACGGGCAAAAACTTTGTGCGAAAAGACACGCTGATGATTTTCAACAGCGAAGACACCCTCTACTTCCCTGTCGAGCAGCACAAGAATGTCTACCTGAACGAGTCGAGGGTCGAATTGGAAGTTGGCCATACGCTCCAGTTAGAAGCTTTCACCAATACCGGCAGAGCATTCACTTGGGCTACCAGCAATGCTCGGAAAGCTACCGTTGCTGCTAATGGCAGCAGGGCTACGGTGACGGCCGTAGAACCTGGATCGGCGCGCATCAGCGCTTCTATCGGAGCCTATGATGGCTTGAGCGATTACAACGACTACTGTGATGTCATTGTCTATGATGTGAGAGACAAGGTGGCTGTTACCCGTGTTACCTCCGACGAGTATTACAGCTATGAGCAGCGCGACGGCAAAGTTACCTCGCAATGCCCGGTGACTGTCACCAACAACTACACAGCCAGCATCGTCGTGACGTCGCTGACGATAAAGAACAGCAACGGCGAGGTGGTTTCACAGGTCAATCTGAAGCTGCCTTACGAGCTGAAGCCTGGTGCGACAACTGGACGCGTCAATCTCACTAAGGCTCTGCAAGACGAACCTCGTCCGCAGATTGAGGTTGTGTTCACGTGCAACGGAAAACAGTACAAGAAAACAGTATCTTATTGAGTCTATCAGCCTTCTGGACGACCCCTTCGAGCCTCTCGTTTTGGGGTCGTCCAGGATGGCTCCGTAAATCGGGGCGATTAGTACCGGTAATCCCCCCGATTAGTACCGATAATCGCCTCGATTAGTACCGGTAATCGCTTCGATGAGTGCCGTTAATCACGCCGACCAGTATCGGTAGTCAAGACGGACGGTTGTTCCAATCGGGTTGGTATGCGGCTAAATGTCTGATAGTCTTTTCGTCTAATATTTCAGGAAAAATACGTTTTTTCTCCGAAAACGTTTGCGAATGTCATAAATTTATAGTAATTTTGTACCCTCAACGCATGCGAAGGTACTTAGTTCTTGGTATGTGTTTCGTGCCCGTGAGAGTACATCCTTTTCTGACGAAAAATCTAAAATCAATATTAATTAATTTAATTTCAACAACTTATGTGGTTAATCAATTCATCAATTGGTAGAAAAGTTGTAATGTCTGTGACGGGCATTGCGCTCATTCTGTTCCTGACCTTCCACGGTTGCATGAACATGGTGGCGCTTTTCTCGGAAGAGGGTTACAACATGATTTGCGAATTCCTGGGTGCCAACTGGTATGCCGTTGTGGCAACGCTTGGTTTGGCTGCCTTGGCAGTTATTCACATCGTCTTTGCCTTCATCTTGACGGCGCAGAACCGCACCGCTCGCGGCGACAACCGCTATGAGGTGGCTACGACGGTCAACCCGGGTAAGGTTGAGTGGGCATCGAAGAACATGCTCGTTCTCGGCCTCATCATCCTCATCGGCTTGCTCATTCACCTCTGGAACTTCTGGTACAACATGATGTTTGCCGAGCTCATTGGTGCTATGCCTGCCATCAGCCCCACCGACGGTTTCGAGTGGATTAAGGTGACGTTCTCCAACCCCGTCTTCGTGGTGATTTACGTTATCTGGCTGGTTGCCATCTGGTTCCACCTCTCTCATGGTTTCTGGTCGGCTCTGCAGACGCTCGGCTGGAGTGGCAAGACTTGGCTCTGCCGCTGGAAGATGATCGGACTCGTCTACGTGACGCTGCTCATGCTCTGCTTCCTGATTGTTGTTCTGGCTTTCGCATTCAAGTGTGCCCCAAGCCTGTGTTGTTAATCTTTTAAAACTGAAGAATTATGGCTAAAGTAATTGATTCTAAGATTCCCGCAGGTCCAGTACCTGAGAAATGGAAGGAATATAAGGCTCATCAGCGTCTTGTCAACCCGAAGAACAAGCTGAAGCTCGACGTGATTGTCGTAGGTACCGGTCTGGCTGGTGCATCGGCTGCTGCTTCGCTCGGTGAAATGGGCTTCAACGTGATTAACCTGTGCATTCAGGACTCGCCCCGTCGCGCTCACTCTATCGCCGCCCAGGGTGGTATCAATGCCGCCAAGTGCTATCAGAACGATGGCGACTCGGTCTATCGTCTGTTCTACGACACCGTGAAGGGTGGTGACTATCGTGCTCGTGAGGCCAACGTTTATCGTCTGGCTGAGGTCAGCAACAACATTATCGACCAGTGCGTGGCTCAGGGCGTTCCCTTTGCCCGTGAATATGGCGGCATGCTGGCCAACCGTTCGTTCGGTGGCGCTCAGGTGAGCCGTACGTTCTACGCTAAAGGTCAGACGGGTCAGCAGCTGCTGCTCGGTGCCTACAGCTCGCTCAGCTGCCAGGTGAAGGCTGGCAAGGTGAAGCTCTACACCCGCTATGAGATGGAAGATGTGGTGATTGTCGACGGTCGTGCCCGTGGTATTATTGCCAAGAACCTCGTTACCGGTAAGCTGGAGCGCTTCAGCGCCAACGCCGTGGTTATTGCTACCGGTGGTTATGGCAACACCTACTTCCTCTCTACCAACGCTATGGGCTGCAACTGCACCGCTGCCGTCCAGTGCTATCGTAAGGGAGCCTACTTTGCTAATCCCTCTTACGTTCAGATTCACCCCACCTGTATCCCCGTTCATGGCGACAAGCAGTCTAAGCTGACGCTGATGTCTGAGTCGCTGCGTAACGACGGCCGTATCTGGGTTCCCAAGAAGCTCGAGGATGCCAAGGCTCTGCAGGCTGGCACCAAGCAGGGTTGGGAGATTCCTGAGGAGGATCGCGACTACTATCTGGAGCGCCGCTATCCCGCATTCGGTAACCTCGTTCCCCGCGACGTGGCCTCTCGTGCCGCTAAGGAGCGTTGCGACAAGGGCTTCGGCGTGAACAACACCGGCCTGGCCGTGTTCCTCGACTTCTCTGAGTCTATCAACCGCCTCGGTCTCGACGTGATTATGCAGCGCTACGGCAACCTCTTCGAGATGTACGAGGAGATTACCGACGTGTTCCCTGGCGACGTTGCCAACGAAATCAACGGCGTGAAGTACTACAAGCCCATGATGATTTATCCCGCCATCCACTACACGATGGGTGGTATCTGGGTAGACTACGAGCTGCAGACCTCAATCCCCGGTCTGTTCGCTATCGGCGAGTGCAACTTCTCCGACCACGGTGCAAACCGCCTCGGTGCTTCTGCTCTGATGCAGGGTCTGGCCGACGGTTACTTCGTGCTGCCTTACACTATCCAGAACTATCTGGCCGACCAGGCCGTTTGGCCGAAGGTTTCTACCGACCTGCCTGAGTTTGCTGAGGCAGAGAAGAACGTGGAAGCCGAAATCGACCGCCTGCTTAACATCAAGGGTAAGCGTTCTGTTGACTCTATCCACAAGGAGCTCGGCCACATCATGTGGGAGTATGTCGGCATGGGCCGCACCGCTGAGGGTCTGAAGACCGGTCTGAAGAAGATGCAGGATCTGCAGAAGGAGTTCGATACGAACTTGTTCGTTCCTGGAACGAAGGAAGGTCTGAACGTCGAGCTCGACAAGGCTATCCACCTGCGCGACTTCTTCACCATGGGTCAGCTCGTTGCTTTCGACGCCCTCTCTCGTAATGAGTCTTGCGGTGGTCACTTCCGCGAGGCGTAGGCTGCTGGGAGTACAAAGGCAAGGGCAACGAGCCCGAGCTCATCAAGGAGCCGCTGGAGTACGAGGCTATTAAGGTACAGACACGTAACTATAAGAACTAAAGGATGAAAGGGCTAAATGGTTTTCTGAAGACAAGTATCGTACTAAGTGCTTGTATTTTCATAATAGCAATAGCAGATGTTACTGGAGGGTTTAAATCGGATGCAATCCATTATCTCGTCTTAGGATCGCTTTTGCTGCTTAACCAGATTTTAGCTTATCGCATCAATAATAAAAACAAGTAAATTATGGCTAAAAACATAAGTTTCACTATCAAGTTCTGGCGCCAGAACGGCCCCAAGGACCAGGGACATTTCGACACCCACGAGATGCACGACATCCCCGATGACACCTCGTTCCTCGAGATGCTCGACATTCTGAATGAGGAGCTCATCAACGAAGGCAAGGAGCCCTTCGTGTTCGACCACGACTGCCGCGAGGGTATCTGCGGTATGTGCTCACTCTACATCAACGGCACGCCTCACGGCAAGACCGAGCGTGGTGCTACCACCTGTCAGCTCTACATGCGCCGCTTCAACGATGGCGACGTAATCACCGTTGAGCCTTGGCGTTCAGCCGCCTTCCCCGTGATTAAGGACTGCATGGTAGACCGTGGTGCCTTCGATAAGATCATCCAGGCTGGCGGCTACACCACCATCCGCACCGGTCAGGCCCAGGATGCCAACGCCATCCTCATCCCCAAGGAGGATGCCGACGAGGCTATGGATTGCGCCAGCTGCATCGGCTGTGGCGCTTGCGTTGCCGCTTGTAAGAATGGCTCTGCTATGCTCTTCGTCAGCTCGAAGGTGTCTCAGCTCGCCCTGCTTCCCCAGGGCCGCGTAGAGGCCGCCCGTCGTGCCAAGAACATGGTGATGGCAATGGAAGAGGCCGGCTTCGGCAACTGCACCAACACTCGCGCCTGCGAGGCCGTTTGCCCGAAGAACGAGACCATCGCCAACATCGCCCGTCTGAACCGCGAGTTCATCAAGGCCAAGCTGGCTGACTAAACTATTGTATTGGTAGCGAGACAAAATGGTCTCGCTACCATATAATAACAATGTACGCGAACGGAAAGAACTACGATATGCCAAAGATATTTGAATATTTCGGCTTTATCTTTTACTTTTACTCGAATGAACATGAGCCTATTCATGTGCATGTGCTTCATGGAGGAAAGGAAAGTATCTTCGACCTCATTATGATGGACGGGGAGTTAGTAGAAGTTCATGTTCGCGAGAAGAATGGTGCAGAACCACTGCCAGAAAAAGATAAACGTACAGCAGAAGCCTTTATCCGCAAGTATCACAAGAATATCATAGAGAAGTGGGTGAAGTTCTTTGTGCTGAAGCAGAGTGTCAGAAGTACCAATATCAAGAAGAAACTTTAAAGGAAGAAACGACGATATGGAAAATCCTCATATTATCAAGGCTGAAAATGTAGGAAATCTGACTGTTTGTTTGACATTCAGTGATGATACTAAGCAGATGGTGAATGTTGGTGACTTCATCCGCCGTCACCCCCATCCTCAGTACAACAAGTACCTCGACCCTTGCAAGTTCAATCGCTTCACTCTTGAGAATGGCAACATTGTGTGGGGAAAGAATTGGGACTTAATCTTTCCTATTGACCAACTTTATTCTGGCTCATTGGCTTAGTATTTATTCTCTCATCTCCATCGCTCCGTCGGTGGCAGGATGTCTTATTAAATATTAACTTACAGATTAGCGTTTCTGTTCGTACTTATACATAGATATTGAGCTTTTGCTCTTGTTCTTTGGACTCGAATACCGCCAATATTCTTCACCAAAGCAACAAGCAGACAGAATGCTTACACTTATAAGGCGTGGGCTGTTCTTGCTTGTTTTGTTGAATGGTCACTTGGCGGTAAACAGAGTTCAGATAAGTATAATCCGACGGCATCGAATAAATAAGCATTTGCATTGCGCAGAAAATGTTGTTCTCGCATTGCAAATGCTTATTATTTTGGTTCTTATTCTTGCAAGTGCTGTTTTTTTTGTATATTTGCAGCCAATAGTAACCATTTAATGATTAAAGAAGATGCAGAATCAGATAGAAAGAATCCGTGAGATGGAGCTGCGCATGGAGCGGGTAGCCAAGACCATAGAGGAACTCATGACAGCGCTAAGTCATTTTAAAGCCTTGGATGACGACCTGGAGGTGCTTGACCAGTATTATGGCAGCGACGAATGGAAACAGGACCTTGCTGCCGACGAGGCCGGGCGCCTGCCCCGTGACCTGAAGCGCGGAGTGCTTTCTGAAGATGGCTTATGGAACCTGCTGTCAGAGGTTCGCGAAATGAATAAGCGGACAAGAAGGGGCGACGACTAAGCGGTTTGCTGCGAAAGGGCTTCAAGTGGGTCAGAACCATTTCCTATGCGTTTGTCTCCTATCTGAGCGTTCCTTTTATCTATATTACCATTCTTGTTACGTCGACAATAGTAGCCATTATGGGTTCTTTTTTATAGTTTAGCGAATGAAAGCGCATTCCTTTGAATAAAATTTAAGCTATTATTTTCGGAATTTTAGCTTCATTTTTTTCGATAGGTAGTGGGAAAACAATGCTATCGTGTGAAATATTCGCCGTAAAGGCGCCACTTTCTCAGATTTTATGTTTACCTTTGCCATGTCATTGATGATGTTCGCCGTCTTGAATATCAGCGCGAAGACAAGTGTACAGTCAGTCATGGCAAGACAGAACGAAGTAAAAACCCCAAAAGCTGCGTAATCCAGATGAACGTGAAATTGCATACCCCCAAGAGTTTACAAAGCGGCAGCGGCATGTCTTCTTTGAAGCAATTGCTCTTGTCGCTCATTGCTACCACCATCTCCATCGTCCTCACTTTCGGAACGGCAGCATTTTTAGACCGCAACAAGAAGGCCCAGGAGAAGCGCGAAATGGTCATGATGATACTCAACGACATGTCCAATTCTATTGACCATATGGAGGAGATCGACTCGGCCGCGTTGCAGGCTTTCGAGGCGCAGCTGAGCATTCTGCAGCATCCGGAAACCTTCGAAACGAAGAAGTACGATTTCGTCTTGCTGCAGGCGGCCTATCTGAATCCCACTTCCAGTACGGTGGAAAACATCTTCTCGTCGAACATCGAGACCATCAACACGCTGGGCAATATCACCTTCACCGAGATGGTGTCTGAGTTCTATTTCCTGCGTCGGCAGTATTCCGATGTCATTGCCAAAGACTATACTCGCATGTTCGACGGCGAAACCAATATTTTTTCGTCCATCGACAGCCTGAGGAATTATGATTTGTCAGACTTTCTGGCTGTTTGCGAGAGCTATCTGTTGCAGCAGAAGGAAATTCTGAGGCTTTGCCAAAAGATGATGGACGTGAGCGACGAGGATCTCGCTTCCTTTGTCCGCGCACGCGAGGAGCTGCAAAAACGCTTTGACAGTGGGCATGCGGAAAAGAGCATCAGAATGCTGCAGGAGCGCAAGGAGCGCTTCCGTCAGGCGGTCGAAGCTGGCAGCCAGTCGCGTCGCTAAGCATCCTTGATGATGCGCATTCTCACCCACAGCCATCGGGGGCAGAGCTGCCAGAAGAACACGAGGAGGCGGTAGCGCCAGTCGATGGTGACGACGCTGCGGCCCCGTTCCATAGCCTTTACGATTTGTTTGGCAACCATCTCGGGCTGCAGTTGCAGGGGATAGTTGCCGCCGCTGATGAGCGCCGTGCGCACGAAGCCGGGCCTGATGTCGGTGATGCTGATGTGGCGCAGCCGCCTGATGTGGCAGAGCTGCGCGAGCGCCTCCAGGTAGTTGCTCGTGTAGCGCTTCGTGGCCGAGTAGGCTGGGGCAGGACCCAGTCCCTTGGTGCGGGCAATGCTGCTGATGACGGCCAGCCTTGCCGGGCGCTCCGGATGCGCTTCAAAGTAGTGGAAGGCGGCGCCCACCATGCGTGTCATGCCCAGCGCGTTGGTCTCCACCGTTCGCAGTTCGCGCTCCATGTCGAGCTCCGTGTTCTGGTAGCCGATGCCCGAGCTGTGGAAGTAGAGGTCCATTCCGCCCGTCTTTCCGATGAGTGCCTGCAGCCGTTCGGGCGCATCGTCGCGTGTCACGTCGATGCATTCCGTGGCTACGATGTTCAGCTGCTTGCGCTGCAGCTGTTGCAGCAGCTCTTGCCGGCGTCCGGCAATGCCCACCGTCCAGCCCTGGCTGGCCAGTGCCTTGGCCACTTCGAGGCCAATGCCCGAGGTGGCTCCCATGATGATGGCAAATCGTTGGTTCATAGTTTTGGCAGTTTTGTCTGTTGATTTTTGCCACAAAAGTAAGAAAAAGAATTGAAAGTAGCGACAAAAACCCCTCTTTTGCTGGCTTTACGGCAGAAAATTAGTACCTTTGCGGCCGAAAACAGAGAATCCACTCCGATGACAGATTCAGTAAAAGGCTATACGCTGGGCGTTCTGGCAGCAGCCAGCTACGGCACCAATCCGCTCTTTGCCCTCCCCCTGCTGGGTGCGGGCATCGATGCCTTTAGCGTGCTGTTCCTGCGCTATTTCTTTGCCATCCCCATGCTGGCGCTCATGATGGTGGCGCGCGGCCGCGGCTTCGGTCTGCGTCGCGGGCAGGTGCTGCCGCTCTTCGTGCTTGGCATTCTCATGGCGCTGTCGTCGCTCACGCTCTATGTCAGCTATGCCTATATCGGTGCTGCCATTGCCTCAACGCTGCTGTTCATCTATCCCATCCTGGTGACGGTCATCATGGGCCTCTTCTTCCATGAGCGCATCACGCTCACCACCGTGCTCTGCATCGTTCTGGCCACGACCGGCATCGGCCTGCTTTATCGCGGCGACGACGGCGCCGTGCTCCATCCCTACGGCCTGCTGCTGGTCTTCCTCTCGGCCTTGTCCTACGCCATCTATCTGGTGGCGGTCAATAAGGGGCAGATGAAGGACATTCCCACGCTGAAGCTCACGCTCTACGTCATTGTCTTTGGCCTTTTCCTTTTTGCATTCCGCTTTCAGCCCGCCACGTTCGGCATTCTTTGCGCTCGTCCGCTGCTGTGGGTGTCGGCATTCTGTATGGCGTTGTTTCCTACGGCCGTGTCGCTGCTCTGCACCAGTGCAGCCATACAAAAAATAGGCTCTACGCCCGTTGCTATCTTAGGGGCAGTAGAGCCTGTGACGGCAGTAGCCATTGCTATTCTCATTTTCAACGAGCAGCTCACGCTGCGCCTGGCCTTGGGCATGCTGCTGGTCATTCTCAGCGTCACGTTCATCATTGCCGGTGGCAGCGCCACCACTCATCACTTGCTGCGCGTGCGCAAGATGTTTCCCAGGCTGCGTCGTCGGCAGCGATAGCTTTCCGGCTTATCTAATGAAGTTTGTCCAGACGCTTGGCTCCTGTTCCGGATGCCCGTCTTCGCTCGTGTTCAGCCGTTTCAGCACCCATGCCATGTTGCGTCCCAGCGTACGCATGGTCTGCATGCCTTCCTCGTCTTTCTCCACCTGTCCTGGAGTCTGTCCGTAGACCATGTTCCAGTATTGCGAACTGACCACGGGCATGCTCATGATGGTGAAGTATTTGTTCAGACGGTCGAAGGCAGCCGTAGCTCCGCCGCGGCGGCACACCACCACGCTGGCGCCCGGCTTGAAGCGCAGGTAGGCCCCCAGCGAATAGAACACGCGGTCGAGCAGGGCGCAGAGCGAGCCGTTGGGCCCGCCATAGTACACGGGCGAACCCACGATGAGTCCGTCGATGCCGTCCCTCACGCTTTGCATTACCTTATTATATAAGTCGTCGCGGAAGGTGCATCGCCCTTCGCGTCCACACATTCCGCAGGCAATGCAGCCCTGCACGGCTTTCTTGCCGATGCTGATGATTTCGGTCTCAACCCCTTGCTGGTTGAGCGTGTCGGCCACTTCGCTTAGCGCCCTGAAAGTGTTGCCGTGTTCTCTCGGGCTTCCGTTGATGAGTAGTACTTTCATGATCGGAATTGTTTTTTCGAGCGATGCTTATTCTTCGTTTTCGCCCAGGTCTATGCCAAGCTCGTCCATGAGTTTCATGCCCCACTCCTTGTCGTCGCTCACGGTTTTTCCGTTTTCTGTTCCTTCGGCAATCTTTTCAAACTGGTCGAAGAGGTCGCTCACCGGCTTGTACTGCTTCTCGAGTTCGGTCATCTTGCCCAGCATTTCAATGATTTTCTTGTCGTCACTCGACTCCTTGTTTATGGCTTTCGTCATTTCGCCGATGGCCTGGAACATGGGTTTGGCGACCGTCAGCGCTTGCTTGTAGGCATCCTTCCACTGGTCTATGCTCCATTCGGCACCCTCGGTCTGTGCCTTGTCTACGAGTGCCTGGAGGGCTTCAACGGGGTCGGCCACTGCTTGTTCTTCTACTTGAGCTGCCTTGGGGGCTTCGCTCTTCTGCTTGCACGATGTAATGCCTATGCCAATGGTCAGGGCAGCGCATACAATAAAGAATAATCGTTTCATGATAAATAAAAGGATTTTAATTAGTAAATGTGTTGAATCGCAACGTATCCGCTGCAAAGATACAAACATTTTTTGAATTTCAATGCATTTTTTCTCATATATATTTAAACCTTTTCCGTTTTACTGCGTCATAGTAGTAGTTGATAACAAAACAACAGGATAACAAATAACAAAAGAATTAATAACAAAGTAGGAGCCGACCTCTCGACAACAATCAGGATAACAACAAAAGAGAAGAAGCCCCGAGTAAAAACAAAAAGAAAGGAAAAGAATTATGAAGAAGATGGTATTAGTGGCAGTAGCCTTGATGACATTGACGAGTGGCTTTGCCAAGACCGAGAAAGAGAATGCAGTGCAGCGTTTGGAGCAGAAGTACGACATGACGTTCGACATGCGTCGCCTGGCAGTAACACTCGACTTGACATACGACCAGATGGAGGCTATTCAGACAATTCAGGATAATTTCAACGACGAGATGAAGTCGGCAGCCGGAGCACACGGATTCATGCGCCACATCATGGTAGACAAAGCTATCGAGAAGGACGTTCGCAACATGCGCCAGGTGCTCAACGAGAAACAGTACAACACCTACATGCAGCTGCTGGGGCTCACACTTAGAAACAAGGGAATTAGGTAATAATTAAGGTAAGAGTTAGAGGTAAAAAGAAGAAAGCGACTGGTGCCGTGAGCGCCAGTCGCTTTTCTTTTGTCATTGGTTGTGTGCTTTTTACTTGAAGATGAGCTGTGCGAATTGGTAGAGGCTGCGACGCCAGGTCTGCCATTCGTGAGCGGTCTCGGGCGATATGTAGCTGTGGGCGTTGATGCCGATGGCCTTCAGGTTCTCGGCTGCCTTCACCACGCTGCGGTCGCCTTCGGCCATACCAGTCTCTCTGCCGCCGGCACTCATGAAGAGCACTTTGTTGGTCTTCTGGAAGTCGGGATTCTCTTTCACCTCATCAACGCTGAACGAGCCACCGCTGAACATGCCTACGTAGGCAAACGTAGTGGGATTGGCCAGGGTGATGGTGTGCGTCTGCATGCCACCCATCGACAGTCCGGCCATGCCGCGATGCTGGGCGTCGGCAATGACGCGATACTTCTTCTCGACCATCGGGATGATGTCCTTGATGAGCACATCCTGGAAGGCATTGAAGCCGCCGAAGCCGCCAAAACCGCCCCTGCGCTGTCCGCGCTGGCCCTGAGCTCCCTGCGGCCGCTGTCCCTGTGGGCGCTGTCCTCCGCCGAAGCCTCCCTGCTGTTCGCCGGCACGACGCACGTCGAGACCGTTGTCCATGTAGATGATGAACGGCACGGCCTTACCGGCAGCAATCAGGTTGTCCATGATGATGCCCGTCTTGCCTTGTGCGCTCCAGCCGGTCTCGTTCTCGCCCATACCATGCTGCAGATAGAGCACGGGGAACTTCTTCGTGGGGTTCGAGTAGTACTCGGCCGGCAGGTAGATGTATCCGTGACGCATCTTCTCGGTCACCGTCGACCAGTAGTACACTTCGTTGACAGAGCCCTGCGGCACGTTCTTCACCGTGTAGAACTCCTGGTCATGGGCGGGAATGTCGATGCCGCTACCCCAGCGGCTGGCTCCGTAGAAGTATTTGCTGCCTGGATCGGGTACCGAAGCGCCGTCGATGTTGAGCTGATAATAGTGGAAACCCTCGTCCTGAGGAGCCGACGTGCCGGTCCACAAGCCGTTCTCGTCCTTGGTCATCTCATAGATTTTTCCGTCGATGTCCAGTCCTACGAACGTGGCTTTCGGTGCCGAAATCTGTGCCCTCACCATGCGCTGCGAGTTCACCATCGGGTACTGCTTGTTGTCCTGGTTGGTCGATGCAGGCTTGAAGTCTTCAATCTCTGCTTTCACTGAGGGAACGGTTGGATTTTGTCTGGGGGCCCCAAACTGTGCGTTTGCTGTCAATGCGGCAAAGGCAACAATCATCATACATTGTCTTTTCATACCATAAAGTTATTAAAGTTGTTAATAATAAGTTGTTGACTAATTAAATAATTAGACGTAATCCGGCGCTAAAAGTAAAGATGAGTTAAACAGAATTAACACTTATTGTCTGCCTGTTTTCGTTTTTCTTTATATCTTTGCATCATCTTTTTTTAATAGCTTATGAAACGACTGTCTTTCTTTTCCGTCTGGATAGGGGCGCTGGTGCTTGTGGCTGCCGCCATGCTTACGTTCGAGAGCCATTTGCTCTGGAAGGCACAGGAGCTCAATCTTTTCCTCTTTACCCCGCTCTTCTTCAAGCAGCAGCTGGTGGTGGCGGGCGGCTTGCTGACCTATCTGGGCACGTTCTTCACGCAGTTTCTGTATAAGCCTTGGCTGGGTGTGCTGCTCTTGTGCGGCTGGTGGCTGCTGCTCATGTGGCTCACGAAGCGGGCGTTCTGCATTGCCGACCGCTGGGCGGTGCTGGCACTTGTGCCCGTGGCGCTGCTGTTGACTGCCATTGTAGACCAGGGTTACTGGGTCTACATGCTCAAGTTGCGAGGCTACATCTTCGTGACCACCCTCGGCACGACGGCTGTCGTGGCGTCGCTGTGGGCTTTCCGCTGCCTTACGGACAAGCGCGGGCTGCGCCTGCTGTGGCTCTTGCTGGTGGGCGTTGCGGGCTATCCGCTGCTGGGAGTCTATGGTTTGGCAGCCACGTTGCTCATGGGCATCTGGTCGTGGCGGCTCTCTCAGGGTGCCTGGCGCGTGGCTCATAGTGTGGCAGCGCTGCTGCTTGTCATCGGCATTCCCCTGCTGTGCTATCGCTACGTGTATCATGAAACCAATGTGGCCAACATCTACTGGGCCGAGTTGCCCCTGTTCCGCATCGTCGACTACCATCGTGAGTACTATATTCCCTATGCCCTGCTGGCCTTGTTCTACGTTGTCTTGACGGTTGTAGTGCCGCTTCGACGTGGTCAAAGTGCCGCTTCGAGGCCGTCGAAGTGCCGCTTTAAGGTGGTCAAAGTGCTGCCTCAGCTGGCTCTAAGTGCAGCTTTGGCAGTGGGAGTGGGCCTCTTCTGGTTCAAGGATGAGAACTTTCACCGCGAACTGCAGATGCAGCACTGCATCGAACAGGCAGACTGGGAGGGCGTCGTCGACTGTGCTGCGCGGCAGCAAGACGAGCCTACGCGTGCCATTGTCATGATGCGCAACCTGGCTTTGACGCGCCTGGGCCGGCAAGGCAACGAGATGTTCCGCTACAAGAACGGCTCCAAGGCTGCCAATTCGCCCTTCGGCATTCGCATGCTTTCGGTCGTGGGGCCGCTCGTTTACTGCCATTACGGCATGCTCAACTACTGCACTCGCTACTGCACGGAGATGGGCGTGGAGTACGACTGGCGGGCCGAACACCTGAAGATGCTGACGCGCTGTGCCCTGCTTAGCGGCGAACAGCAGGTGGCCCGCAAGTACATCGGCCAGCTCAAGCACACGCTCTTCTTCAGTCGTTGGGCCGAACATGCCGAGGCGCTGCTCGGCCATCCCGACCAGATAGCCCGCGATCCTGAGCTCGGATTCATCACTCACATGCTCCACTATCCCAGCATTCTCTCGTCAGACCAGGGCTTCGTCGAGAACTTCCTCATGAATCAGCTCTCGAACATTGCCTACACGGGCGACCCCATTTTCCAGGAACAGTGCCTGCTGGCATCGCTCTTCACCCACGACGAGCAGGCCTTCTGGGTTCACTTCGGCAACTATGTGCGCCTGCATCCCAACGCGCCCATCCCCCTGCACTATCAGGAAGCGGCCTATCTCTACGGCCGTCTGGAGGGCCGTCCTCATCTCGACGACATGCCTTTCGACCGCTCGGTCGTCTATTCCTACAACGAGTTCCGCCGCGTTACGCCGCAGTACGACGGCATGGAAGTAGAGGAAGCGCGTGCTGCCCTCTATCCGCTCTTCGGCAAAACCTACTACTATGACTATTTCCTCATGTCGAACCTTCCTCAATATTAAATAAAGGTATGAAACGCAACACCTTGTTTTTGCTGCTGAGTGCAGCCCTGCTGCTGTCGTGCGGCGGGGCATCGGTGCCCTCAGACTACGTGCAGGCCGACTCTTTGCCGCGCATCTATCCCGACTATATCGGCGTGACCATTCCGCAGAACATTGCCCCGCTCACCTTCGAGCTCGACCAAAAGGCCGACGAGATGGTGGCCCGCTATGCCGTCGACGGCGACGAAATCGTGTGCAGCGGGCAGATGCTGCCCTCGCCAGACGACTGGCAGCGCCTGGCGCAGAAGGCCATCGATGGCAAAATCGACGTCGATGTCTTTGCCTGCAACGATGGGAAGTGGACCCGGTTCAAGCCCTTCTGCATCTACGTCTCGGCCGATAGTATCGACCCTTACATCAGCTACCGGTTGATAGCCCCCTCGTTCGTCACCTACGAATCGCTCACCATCAACCAGCGTTGCCTGGAGAACTACGACGAACGCGTCATCTACGACAACATGTTGTGCAGCTTCGAGAAGGAGGGACAGTGCATCAACTGCCACCACTACCAGCAGTACAACCCCGGCCGCATGCAGTTTCATGCCCGCCAAAACCACGGCGGCACCGTCGTTGCCTACGACGGAAAGCTGAAGAAGGTCAACATGAAGAACGACTCCATACTCTCGGCCGGCGTCTATCCGGCGTGGCATCCGTGGCTCAACCTCATCGTCTACTCCACCGACCTGACCCATCAGTCGTTCCAGACCACCCATCGCAACAAGATTGAGGTGTTCGACACGCAGAGCGATCTCATTGCCTACAACGTGGAAAACGACGAAGTGACCAACGTGGAGAACGACCCGAACGAGTTCGAGGTGTTTCCCTGCTGGGCTCCCGACGGCAAGACGCTCTACTACTGCAGCGCCCACTTCGAGCTGAACGACAGCATGGGCGATGCCGACCACCAGCTCGTGGCCCGCGCCCGTGAGGTGAAGTACAATCTCTACAAGAAAAGCTTCGACCCCGCCACGCTTCAGTTCTCACCCCGCGAGCTCGTGTTCGACGCCATTGCCATGGGCCAGAGCGGCGTGCTGCCACGCGTGTCGCCCGACGGCCGCTTCCTGCTCTTCACCATGGCCGAGTACGGTTACTTCCACATCTGGCACCATGATGCCGACCTGTGGCTGCTCGACCTGCAGACCCAGGAGGCCCGACCGCTGAGCGAAGTCAACTCGGCCGACACCGAGAGCTATCACTCCTGGTCGAGCAACGGCCGCTGGCTGCTCTTCAGCAGCCGGCGCGACGACGGCGTCTTCACCCGTCCCTTCATGGCCCATATCGACGCACAAGGCCACGCATCGAAACCCTTCGAGCTGCCTTGTGCCGACCCTGACTATCATCGTCAGTTCATGCGCAGCTACAATATTCCGGAGTTCATGCGTGGCCCTGTCAGCATTTCGCCGCAGACGTTCGCCGATGTGCTCAAGGGCGATGGCGTCAACGTGAAGTACGTGCGGCAGCTGAGCAAGTAAGCTTGAATGTTATTTCGTGGGAACGACGGGCTTGATGCGTCCGTCCTTCTCAAATTCCAGACGGTCTATGCACACCTCGCGGTGGAAGCCAGGGCCGTCTTTCTTGTCGATATAGGCCGGGTTGATGCGGTGGTATACGATGTACCACTTGTCCTTTCCCGGCACCTGGAGCACGCTGTTGTGCGCCGGGCCGTAGATTTGCTGGTCGGGCCGCTGGATAAGAATCACGGGGTCGTCGGCCACCTTGATGGGTCCTAAGGGCGACGTGCTCGTGCCGTAAGCCACGTGATAGTTGGGCGAGCCCGTGTCGTCGACGCTCCAGAGGAAGTAGTAGATGCCCTTGCGCTTGAACACGTAGGGTGCTTCGCGGTAGGCATAGTCCTGAAGCGTGCCGCCACGCGGCGTGAGCACCGTCACGGTAGTGGGGTCTATTGAGGTCATGTCGATGTTCAGCTTAGCGCCGGCCATGTAGCCATTGCCCCAGTAGAGGTAGCTTTGTCCGTCGTCGTCGGTAAACACGTCGACGTCAATCTGCTGTCCGTTGCGCACGCCCTGCGGACGACTGTCCACGATAGGGTGCCCCAAGTCGGTGAAAGGCCCCGTGGGCGAGTCGCTCACGGCCACGCCGATAGCTTTGCGCTGTCCCTGGTCGCCGCTGTAGTAGAAGTAGAACTTGCCGTTCTTCTTCTCGATAGCCGGTGCCCAGGCGTTGCCTTTGGCCCACTTCGTGTCTTTCTTCAGGTCGAGGATGATGCCCTCATACTGCCATTTCTTCAGGTCTTTCGACGAGTAGCAGGTGAAGTAGTAGCCGCCCCATCCGGGTGCTCCGTCGGTAGTCGAGTAGATGTAGTAGCGTCCGCCGTCGGCAATCACCTCGGGGTCGGCGTGCATTTCGGGCAGGATAGGATTCTGTGCCACAGCCATCGTGGCGCTCATGGCCATAGCCATGCAAAGGGTTTGAAGTCGTTTCATTGTTGTATGTTGGTAGTTATTAACGCATGCAAAGATACTGTTTTATTTTTGATTGTATGCAAAGAAATCTATAAAAATGCGCGCTTATTACGCACTTTTTTCGTAAATTTGCAGCGCACAGGCACAGGGCGGAACCCCCAGGTGGGGGCGAAAAGTGCCGAGAAAGAAGGAGAACATGATACGACGACTTGTAATTTCGGGCCTGATGCTGCTCTCACTGACGACGGCACGGGCACAGGGACCCAACCAGTCGGGCAGCTATTATAAGGCTACCGACGGGAAAAGCGGCGCCGCCTTGAAGACGGCACTCTGCTCGATTATCTACAACCGCAGGGAGCGGACCTACGCCAACCTGTGGACAGACTTCCGCGAGACCGACATGCGACCCGACGGAAAGGTGTGGGACATGTACTCGTGCAGCACCGACTACACCTTCGGCGACGACCAGGACCGCGGCTCGCATAGCGCCGAGGGCGACACCTACAACCGCGAACACTCGTTCCCGAAGAGCTGGTTCGGAGGCAACGTGCCGCCGATGTACACCGACCTGTTCCATCTTTATCCCACCGACAGCTACGTCAACGGCATGCGCGGCAACCTGCCTTTCGGCCAGACACGGGGCGAGAACTATCAGTCGGCCCAGGGATTCAGCAAGGTGGGCGCATGTACTTACCCCGGCTACTCAGGCAAAGTGTTTGAACCCAACGACGAGTATAAAGGCGACTTTGCGCGTACTTATTTCTATATGGTGACGTGCTACGAGGAGAAACTGGCCGACTGGTATGCCAACAACACCGAGGTGCGCGCCACGCTCGACGGCAATAGCTATCCCGGTCTGTCGCCTTGGCAGCTCAAGATGCTCATGGAGTGGGCCGCCAACGACCCCGTGAGCCGCAAGGAAGAAGAGCGCAACAATGCCGTCTTTGGCATTCAGAACAATCGCAATCCGTTCATCGACTACCCCGGATTGGAGCAGTACATCTGGGGTTCGGCCGTGGCTGAGGCCTTCAGTTACGACCACTACCGGCAGCCCACGGCCGGCGTGAGCAGTCCCAGCGCGACGGCCACCGCCAAGCAATCGCCCACCTACAACCTGAAAGGACAGCGCACGCAGCAGCACAAGCTGCGCCGAGGCATCTACGTGAAGCGTGGCAAGAAGTACGTAAAACGATGAACGAGGCCACACAGGATTTCATTCGCAAGCATCGCAACGACGACGTCAGGCAGCTGGCGCTGCAGGCAAAGCAGGAGGAAGTGGACCTGGTTTTCGCCCTCGACCAGATTGCCGGCTGGCAGACAGCGCGGCGAAAACTGCCGTCGTGGGCTGCCATCGACGACATTCACTATCCGCCTCACCTCTCGATGGAGCAGTGTTCCAGCGAACAGACTGCCCGCTATAAAACTCGGTTGGTCCAGTCGCTGACCCTTCACCAAGAACCAATCTCCCATCATCCAACCACCCTCGTTGACCTCACCGGCGGCCTGGGCGTGGATTTCTCATTTCTGGCGCGCGGCTTCGAGCGGGCTGTCTACGTGGAGCAGCGGGCGCACCTCTGCGAACTGGCACGCCACAACATGCCGCTGCTGGGCCTGAAAGCCGAGGTGGTGGAGGGCGACGGTACGGACTTCCTGCACACCATCGACCACGCAACGCTCCTGTTTCTCGACCCTGCACGCCGCGACGGCCACGGTGGCCGCACCTATGGCATCGGCGATTGTACGCCCGACGTGCTCAGTCTGCGCGACGAACTGCTGCAGAAAGCCGACTACGTGCTGCTGAAGCTCTCGCCGATGCTCGACTGGCGCAAGGCCGTAGGCGACCTGGACGAGCAATGGGTGAGTCAGGTCCACATCGTTTCGGCAGGCGGAGAGTGCAAGGAACTGCTGGTGGTGATGCAGCGCGAACGCGGCGCTGAGCCCATGAAAGTGGTGTGTGTAAACGACGATAGCGTGTGGATGCCCAGGCATTTTGAAGCAGGGCATTCTGCGTTTTGGCCCAAAACGGACGGCGTTTTGACCCAAAACGGAATGCGTTTTGGCCCAAAACGCGAGGCGATTTGGCCCAAAACGCAAGAGGAAGGAATCCGGATGTATCTCTACGAGCCGAATGCTTCGGTCATGAAAGCGGGCTGTTTCGGGGCGCTTTGCGAGGATTTCGGTGTCAGTCAGCTGGCTCCTAATAGCCATTTGTTCGTTGCTGCCCGTCTCGTTGAAGACTTTCCTGGCCGCAAGTTCCAGATAGAGGCGGTCTCGTCGCTCAACAAGCGCGAGTTGAAACCGCTGCTGCAGGACCTCACCCAGGCCAACATCACCGTGCGCAACTTCCCCCTGAGCGTGGCCGAACTGCGCAAACGGCTGAAACTAAAAGAGGGTGGTAGCACCTATTTGTTTGCTACCACCCTCGCTTCTGGCGATAAAGTGTTGATCTTTACTCGTAGACCGTGTACTCCTTAACGGCGGTACCGTCGACAATCACGCAGCGGTTCTTGTCGTTCTCGGCAAACGGCTGAACGGTGTCGCCCTTAGAATCGATGCTGATGCGAGCGGCATCGCAACCGTACTTCTTCACCAGGTCGTCCTTGAACTGCTGAGCACGCTTCTGGGCATACATCTTATTGAGCTGAGCATTGCCCGTGCCCTTGTCAGCATAGCCTACGACAGTAATCTTAGCATCCTTGTGGTTCTTCATGAAGTCGGCCACTTCCTTGATGGCAGTAGCAGGCTGCTCGTCGGTGTTCTCGCGAATCTGGTAGAACACTTCCTTGTGCAGCTTCACGGCTTCCTGCTTCACAACAGCCTTCTTTTCGGTCTTCACCACGGGCTTGGGCTCGGTCTTCTTCTCGACAACCACGGGCTTGGGCTCTGGTTTGGGCTCGGGCTTCACGACGGGAGCAGGCTCGGGAGCCTTCTTGCACTGGCAATACTTGTGGCCGAAGCGGAAGCTGACGCCCAGCATAGCGGTGAACATCCAGTCGTCGCTGTCGTTGGTCTTCGAGTTGAAGCGGTCGTCAAGTGAGTTGGCATTCACCTCGAGCGAGAGTCCGAGCGGCTTGGCGGGGTTGGTCTCCAGACGCAGACCGGCACGCAGGTTGTGGCTCAGACGGTTCTTGTCCCACATCAGGGGCACCTCACGCGGGTCGGCATTCAGCGCCTTCAGCTCGTCGTTGTCCCATGCATAGTTCAGACCAACACCACCGAGCAGGATGACATTCAGCGGATGAGTCTTGCCCGGGCAGATGATATTGCTCAGGTTCAGCATCAGGTCCAGGTCGGGAGTAACGTAGTTCCATTTGTAGTATTCGCCGTTGATGATGCCAGCTTTCGACTGCCATGCGTTGACGTGCAGACGTGCACCAACTGCAGGCGTGAAGTAATGGCCAAACGACAGGGCAGCCGTCGGTGTAATCAACTTATCCATAGGCGCATTGGAAGCAGTCATCTGCACGCCACCTTGTGCCTCTACATAAGAGTAAGACCTCAGCATACCCTCTTTTTGTGCCGATACGGCACCAGCCACGAGCACCGATAGTGCCATGGTTGTCAACATTCTCTTAGTCTTCATTGATGAGCTCATTAAATTAGTTGTAATATGTTTTATGGTTGCAAAGTTACGAAGTTTTTTTTATATATTTACTATTTTTGCAGTTTTTTTTGATGATGGCAGTCTAAAAGGCAAGCCAGCACCCTCGGTGCCATCAATTTTTCGGACGTTTATTTGGAAATTCAACCTTTTTACATTAACTTTGCAGCAGTAATTCGCTCATGGTGATAATCATAACCGGGGGCGAGACGAAATAGAGTAAATCTGAATAACTTTAGAAATCAAGAGCAGAATGTCAGCAATCGAAATCAGACGAGTGACCAATAAGCGGGAGCTTGAGGCCTTCATTCAACTTCATTACGATTTGTACAGGGGCAACAAATACGATGCCCCCAATCTGTATAGTGACGAATTGCACACGCTGAGTCCATTCGCCAAGAACCGCAATTCGGCCTTCGACTTCTGCGAGGCTGAGTACTTCATGGCCTATCGCGACGGAAAGCTCGTGGGCCGTGTGGCGGGCATCATCAATCATCGCTACAACACCCAGTGGGAACGCTCCTGCGTGCGCTTCGGCTGGCTCGACTTTGTAGACGACGAGGAGGTGCTGCGGGCATTGCTCACGGCCGTAGAAAACTGGGGCCGCGAGAAGGGCATGAAGGAAATCATCGGCCCGCTGGGCTTCACCGACATGGATCCCGAAGGCATGCTCACCAAGGGCTTCGAGGAACTCGGAACGATGGCTACGGCCTATAACTTCCCCTACTATCCGCAACACATGGAGAAGATGGAGGGCTACGAGAAGGACAACGACTATGTGGAGTTCAAGGTGTTTGTGCCCAAGGAGGGCATGCCCGAGAAGATGAGGCGCGTAGCCGAGCTCTGCATGCAGCGCTACAACCTGCACGTTCCGCAGCTGAAGCGCAGCCAGGTGTTCGGTCCGGAGCAGTACGGGCAGAAGGTGCTCGAACTGGTAAACAAAACCTTCAGCCATCTGTATGGCTACTCTCAGATGACGCAGGCGCAGATTGACGAGTACGTGCATCAGTACTTCAAGTTTTTCGATATGGACATGCTTTGCGTCATCGAAGACTGGAATCTGCCCGACCATCCCGTGATTGGCGTCGGCATCACCATTCCTTCACTGTCGAAGGCGCTGCAGAAGTGCCACAATGGCCGCCTGTGGCCGTTTGGATGGTGGCACCTGGTGCGTGCGCTGAAGTTCCATAAGACCGATATCGTAGACCTGCTGCTGGTGGGCATCCTGCCCGAATATCGCTCGAAGGGTGCCAATGCGCTGCTTTTCTATCACCTGATTCCCATTTATCAGAAGTATGGATTCAAGTGGGGCGAAACACATGTTGAGATGGAAACCAACGACAAGGTGCAGAGCCAGTGGGCGTACTTCGACCACGAGCAGCACAAGCGCCGTCGTTGCTATAAGAAAGCATTATGAACGAAGATATTATCACACCACAAAATCCCGTCGATTACAACGACGACAATATCAGAACCCTGACAGGCACGGAGCACATCCGGCTGCGTCCGGGCATGTACATCGGACGACTGGGCGACGGCTCGCTGCCCGAAGACGGCATTTACGTATTGCTGAAGGAGGTCATCGACAACTCGATTGACGAGTTCAAGATGAAAGCCGGCGACCGTATTGAAATCACCGTAGAGGATAATCTGCGCGTCTCCGTGCGCGACTATGGCCGAGGCATTCCGCAAGGCAAGATGATTGAGGCCGTGAGCGTGCTGAACACGGGCGGAAAATACGACTCGAAAGCCTTCAAGAAGTCAATCGGACTGAACGGTGTCGGCGTGAAAGCCGTCAACGCGCTGAGCAAGCATTTCGAGGTGCACAGCTATCGTGAGGGCAAAGTGCGCAAGGCTGTCTTCGAAATGGGAAAGCTGATCAGCGACCATACGGAAGACTCGCAGGAAGAGAACGGCACCTACATCTACTTCGAACCCGATGATACGCTCTTCCTGAACTATCAGTTCCACGACGATATCGTCGAGAACATGCTGCGCAACTATACTTATCTGAACACGGGGCTGGCCATCATGTACAATGGGCGCCGCATTCTTTCGCGTCGCGGACTGGAGGATTTGCTCAAGGACCGCATGACGTCCGATGCGCTTTACCCCATCATCCACCTGCAGGGCGAGGACATCGAAATCGCTTTTACCCATGCTAACCAGTACGGTGAGGAATACTACAGCTTCGTCAACGGTCAGCACACCACGCAGGGCGGCACCCATCAGAGCGCTTTCAAGGAGCATATAGCCAAGACTATCAAGGAGTTTTTCCAGAAGAACTTCGAGTATGGCGACATTCGAACGGGCATTGTGGCTGCCATTGCGCTGAACGTGGAGGAGCCGATGTTCGAGAGTCAGACGAAAATCAAGCTGGGTTCGCTCACGATGGCTCCCGTTCTGGCACAGGTCGATGCCCAGCATCCGGCACCGCCCAGCATCAATAAGTACGTGGGCGACTTCATCAAGCAGGAGGTAGACAACTACCTGCACAAGAATCCCGATACGGCCGAAGTGATGCTGCAGAAGATACAGGAGAGCGAGAAAGAGCGCAAAGCCATGGCCGGCGTGACGAAACTGGCCCGTGAGCGCGCCAAGAAGGCCAACCTGCACAACCGCAAGCTGCGCGACTGCCGCATCCATTTCAGCGATGTGAAGAACGACCGCAAGGAAGAATCGTGCATCTTTATTACCGAGGGCGACTCGGCCAGCGGAAGCATTACGAAGAGCCGCGACGTGAACACGCAGGCCGTTTTCTCGCTGCGCGGCAAACCGCTCAACACTTTCGGCAAGACGAAGAAGGTGGTCTACGAGAACGAGGAGTTCAACCTGCTGCAGGCTGCCCTCGATATTGAGGAAGGACTCGACACCCTGCGCTACAACAAAGTCATTGTAGCTACCGATGCCGACGTCGACGGCATGCACATTCGCCTGCTGATTATCACCTTCTTCCTGCAGTTCTTCCCCGAACTGATACGCAAGGGCCACGTCTACGTGTTGCAGACGCCGCTCTTCCGAGTTCGCAATCGCCGTACAAAAATCAAGAACAAGCAGGTGCTGGCCGATGCCGATGCCAAGGCCGAGAAGCGTGCCGACTTCATTACGCGCTACTGCTATAGCGAGGAAGAGCGCGTCAAAGCCATCCAGGAACTGGGTCCCGACCCTGAAATCACCCGCTTCAAGGGCCTTGGCGAAATATCGCCGGAGGAGTTTGCCGGCTTCATTGGTCCCGACATTCGCCTGGAACAGGTGACGCTTCACAAGAACGACCAGGTGCAGAAACTGCTGGAATACTACATGGGCAAGAACACGATGGAGCGCCAAGACTTCATCATCGACAATCTGGTGATTGAGGAAGACCGCCCAGAGGAAGAAGAAAGCTACGATTAGACGGATGACGACAACACACCATTTAGTGGGTTTGAGCGATGCTGAGGTGCTGGAGAGCCGCCGCAAGTATGGCGCCAACGTGCTGACACCTCCTAAGAAAGAAACCCTTTGGGACCGGCTGTGTAAGGCCTGCCGCCATTGGATTTCTGTTTCTTTGGCCTTGCTTCTGGCAATCACGGTCGTGGCAGCCATGCTTCTGACGGCTTCGATGGGCATGAGCATCTGGGTGATGCCGGCTATTTTGCTGTCGGCCTTGCTGCTCATTGTGCTCGTAGGCTTCTTCGGTGGCTTTTCCGACCCGCTGTTTAAGATTCTCATAACGGCCTTCGTGCTGTCTATCGGCATCTCCATTTACGAGTTTGAATGGGACGGTGCCGACTTCTCAACATTCTTTGAGCCGATAGGCATTATCGTGGCATTGCTGGTGGCTACCGGCGTGGCTTTTGTGCTGGAACGCAAGAACGAGAAGACGTTTCAGAGCCTGAACGAGGTCAACGACGAGACGCTTGTCAAGGTAGTGCGCAATAATCATGTGGGACAGGTGCCGCGCCGCGACATCGTTGTGGGCGATATCGTTATTTTAGAGACGGGCGAGGAAGTGCCTGCCGACTGCGAACTGCTGGAGTCGCTCAACCTGATTGTCAACGAATCGTCGCTCACGGGCGAGCTGCAAGCCAACAAAACCACCCATCCCGAAGACTTCGACCGCGAGGCTACCTATCCTTCCAACCACATTATGAAGGGAACAACCCTCATCGAAGGCTACTGCACGGCCCGTGTTCTCAGCGTGGGCGATGCCACGGAGAGCGGCAAAGTGTTTGTGGCAGCACAGGTGAGCGAGGGCAGTCCCACGCCGCTCAGCAAGAAACTCAACCGGCTGGCCATGCTCATCACACGTGCCAGCTACCTGGTAGCGGCGTTGGTTGTGTTGGGACGGCTGCTGGTCTACTTCGTCATCGAGGGCGAGGCCGACTTCAGTTCTACCGACGGCTGGCTCGATTTCATCACCTATCTGCTTCACACGCTCATGATTGCCGTCACGCTGATAGTGGTGGCTGTGCCTGAAGGGCTGCCCATGAGCGTCACGCTGAGCCTGGCTTTCAGCATGCGCAAGCTGATGAAGGAGAACACGCTGCCCCGAACCATGCATGCTTGCGAGACGATGGGAGCCGCTTCCGTAATTTGTACCGACAAGACTGGTACGCTCACCGAGAACCAAATGCAGGTGGCCGACGTGTGCCTGCAGGACGATGTGACCACCGAACTGATAGCCGAAGCCATCGCCGTGAATTCTACTGCCAACCTCGATGTGGAGACCGGCACGGCCAAACCCATCGGCAATCCCACGGAAGGCGCGCTGCTCTTGTGGCTCAACGGCCAGGGCATCGACTATCTGCCCATTCGCGAAAACGCGGAGATTGTCAGCCGTTTGCCCTTTACTACTATTAATAAGTATATGGCCACCGTTGTGCAATCGGCACCATCGAAGGCTCGGATGCTCTACGTGAAGGGTGCTCCCGAAATCGTTATGGGGCTCTCTGTCATGGATGAGGCCACGCAGTCGGCCTATAACGCCCGCCTGCTCGACTATCAGAACAAGGCCATGCGCACGCTGGGACTGGCCTGCCTGCAGCTGGATGGCGATGCAGAACCCTTTGCCGATGGCCGGCTGTGCGTCAGCAAGCTGCGCTTTCTGGGCGTCTTTGCCATCTCCGACCCCGTCAGACGCGAGGTTCCTGCAGCCATCAGGAGCTGTCTGGATGCCGGCATACAGGTGAAAATCGTGACGGGCGACACCCCCGGAACGGCCCGTGAGATAGGCCGGCAGATTGGCTTATGGAGCGATGCCGACACCGGACAGGGGCTGATGACGGGCACCGAGTTTGCTGCAATGACCGACGACGAGCTGCGTGAGCGCGTGCAGCAGCTGAAAATACTGTCGCGAGCACGTCCTAACGACAAAGAGCGACTGGTGAAACTGCTGAAGCAGCAGGGCCTTGTCGTGGCCGCAACGGGCGACGGTACCAACGATGCGCCCGCCTTGAACGTAGCCGATGTGGGTCTTTCGATGGGCGACGGCACGGCCGTTGCCAAGGAGGCCAGCGACATGACCATACAGGATAATTCCTTCTCGACCATTGCCAATGCCGTGATGTGGGGCCGTTCGCTCTACAAGAACATTCAGCGCTTCATCATGTTCCAGATGACCATCAACGTGGTGGCCTGTCTGGTTGTGCTCATCGGAGCCTTTGCCGGCACCGAGTCGCCGCTCACGGTGACGCAGATGCTCTGGGTCAATTTGATTATGGACACCTTTGCTGCCATTGCCTTAGCCTCGCTGCCGCCCAGCAAGAAGGTGATGCAGGAGCAGCCGCGCCACGTCGACGACTCGATTATCACGCGTCCGATGGCAATGAAC
This sequence comes from uncultured Prevotellaceae bacterium, assembly GCA_902771785.1. Classification (GTDB taxonomy): domain Bacteria; phylum Bacteroidota; class Bacteroidia; order Bacteroidales; family Bacteroidaceae; genus Prevotella. Next base: position 4,546 of record CACXYH010000033.1, on the reverse strand, counting down.
ATCCTCGGCGTGGGCGCTCTGTTCACGGTGCTGCTCACGGCGCTGCTCTTCATCATGCAGCATGCCGAGATCAGTTCTATGGCCGCACTTCTTCATTTCAGCTACGGTGCCTACAACGGACTGAGCACCTACGAGCTGAGCCTTTTCTTCACGCTGTTCGTCATGCTGCAGTTCTGGAACATGTTCAACGCCCGTGCTTTCATGACGGGGCGCTCTGCTTTCTCCGACTTGCGAGAGTGCCGGGGCTTCCTGTTCATTGCCTTGGTGATTATTGTGGGCCAGTTCCTGATAGTGGAGCTGGGCGGACGGATGTTCAGCGTTACTCATTTGGCGTGGCGCGACTGGCTTGCCATCATTCTGCTCACCTCGGTTGTGTTGTGGGTAGGCGAGGGCATACGCCTGTTGCAAGCAATCAGCAATCAATCGAAACAATAGCAATAGGTTTATGAAAAAAACACTTCTCCTACTGATAGCCTGCCTTTCGGCCCTGCTGCAGTTGCAGGCTCAGAACCGCGAAGCTCTGCGCAAGTTGCACATTGCCGAGCTGGCCATTTCCAGCTTGTATGTCGATTCCGTCGACGAGCAGAAGCTGGTGGAAGATGCTATCAAAGGCATGCTCGAGAAACTCGACCCTCACTCGGCCTACATGACCGCCAAGGAAGTGAAGGCTGCCGACGAGCCGCTGAGCGGTTCGTTCGAGGGAATCGGCGTGCAGTTTAACATGATGGACGACACGCTGATGATTATTCAGCCCGTGCCCAACGGCCCGTCAGAGAAAGTAGGCATCATTGCGGGCGACCGCATTGTGACCGTCGACGATACGACCATTGCCGGCGTGAAGATGTCGCGCGAGGAAATCATGCGCCGGCTGCGTGGCCCCAAGGGCACGAAAGTGGTGCTGGGCATTCTGCGTCAGGGCGTGAAGGGCGTACAGCACTTTACGGTTGTGCGCGACAAGATTCCCGTCAAGACCGTCGATGCCTTCTACATGATTCGCCCCGGCATTGGCTACGTGCGCATCAGCAGCTTCGGTTCTACCACCTACAGTGAGTTTGTAGATGCCATGAAGGAGTTGCAGCGTCAGGGCATGCGCGACCTGGTGCTCGACTTGCAGGAGAATGGCGGCGGCTATCTGCAGGCAGCGGCCGACATTGCCGACGAGTTCCTGCAGAAAGGCGACCTCATTGTCTATACCAACGGGCGCGAAGTGCCGCGTCGCGACTATCGTGCCCACGGCAACGGCATGTTCAAGGAGGGCCGCGTAGTGGTGCTCGTCGACGAATACACCGCTTCGGCTGCCGAAATCGTGACCGGAGCCATACAGGATCAGGACCGCGGAAAGGTGGTTGGACGCCGCACGTTCGGCAAAGGACTGGTGCAACGCCCCATCGACTTGCCCGACGGCTCGATGATTCGCCTCACCATTGCCCACTACTACACGCCCTCGGGCCGCTGCATTCAGAAGCCCTACACCAAGGGCGGGCAGAAAGACTATGCCATGGACGTGATAAACCGCCTGAAGCATGGCGAGCTGACCAATCAGGACAGCATTCACTTTGCCGACTCGCTGCGCTTCGAAACGCTGCGCGAGCACCGCACGGTCTACGGCGGCGGAGGCATCATGCCCGACTTCTTCGTGCCGCTCGACACCATGCGCTACACCAAGTTCCACCGCGAACTGGCGGCCAAGAGCGTCATTATTCAGCAGAACCTGCGCTACGTCGACAACAACCGCAAGAAGCTCAAGAAGCAATACAAGGACTTCGAAACCTTCAAGCAGCAGTTCGAAGTGCCGCAGACGCTGATTGACAACATTCTGAAAGAGGGCGAGAAACTGAACGTGAAGCCCAAGGACGACGCCGAACTGCAGCAGACCATGCCCCTGCTGTGCCTGCAGCTCAAGGCGCTCATAGCCCGCGACATCTGGGACATGAACGAATACTACTCCATCTTCAACGAGCAAAGCGACATCGTGAAGCAAGGACTAAAACTACTGGAACCATGAGGAAAGTAATAGGAATAGGCGAGACCGTGCTCGACATCATCTTCCGCGGCAATCAGCCCGTGAGCGCTGTGCCGGGCGGTTCAGTCTACAACAGCATCATTTCGCTGGGACGCTCGGGCGTGCCGGCAGAGTTTATCAGCGAGACAGGCGACGACCGGGTAGGCAGCCGCATCACCGGTTTCCTGGAGGAAAACGGCGTGTCGTCGCGCAGCGTGTGCATTCATCGCGGACAGCGCTCGCCCCTGTCGCTGGCTTTTCTCAACGACCAGAACGATGCCGAGTACGTGTTCTACAAAGACCACGACCGCGACAAGCTCGACTTTGAGCGCCCTGAGGTCAACCCCGACGACGTGGTGCTCTTCGGTTCGTTCTATGCCGTCAACCCCGTTGTGCGCCAGCAGGTCAGGGAGTTCCTGACCTATGCCCACGAGCGTGGTGCCATTCTCTACTACGACGTGAACTACCGCTCGGCCCATCGCAACGACATCGTGCGCACACGGCCCAACATTCTGGAGAATCTGGAGCTGGCCGACATCGTGCGTGGCTCGCACGAAGACTTCCAGGTGCTGTTCAAGATGGACGATGCCGACAAGATCTACCGCGCCGAAATCTCGTTCTACTGCCACAACTTCATCTACACCCAGGGCGTGCGGCCCGTGCAGCTGCGCGCCGAGGGCGGCCTTGCCTGCGAATATCCCGTGGCAGGCGTGCCCACGGTGAGCACCATCGGCGCCGGCGACAGCTTCAATGCCGGCATGGCCTACGGGCTCATCAAGCACGACATCACCCGCGAACAACTGCAGCAGGGCCTCAGCCGCGAGCAGTGGGACAGCATCATTGGCTGCGCTCAGCAGTTCTCGGCCTGCGTCTGCCAGAGCCTCAACAACTACGTCGATGAGGCTTTCGGACAGCGCATGAAGCAGGAATTAATACAGTCATTAACAACAGCATAAAACCAGACACAATGAAAGAAATCACAAACAACATCTTCTACGTGGGCGTCAACGACCGCAATAAGACCCTTTTCGAGGGTTTGTGGCCCCTGCCCAACGGCGTAAGCTACAACGCTTACCTCATAGCCGACGAGAAAGTGGCTCTCATCGACACCGTCGAGGTTGACTTTTTCATGCCTTTCCTCGAGAACATTCGCGAGGTGCTGGGCGAACGAAAAATCGACTACGTGGTGGTGAACCACATGGAGCCCGACCACAGCGGCTCGCTTGCACTCATCAAGAAGTATTACCCCGAGGCCGAAATCATTGGCAACAAGAAGACGTTCGACATGCTGCGCGGCTTCTATCGCCTGGACGAAGGACTCAGAGAGGTGAAAAACGGCGACACCCTGGAGCTGGGAACCCACACCCTGCAGTTCGTGCTCACCCCCATGGTGCACTGGCCTGAGACCATGATGACGCTCGACACCACCACCCACACGCTCTTCTCGGGTGACGCCTTCGGCTGCTTCGGTGCCCTGAACGGAGCCGTCGTAGACCGCGAAATGAACTGCGACGAGTTCTGGCTCGAGATGACGCGCTACTACTCAAACATTGTCGGCAAGTACGGAACGCCCGTGCAGCAGGCCCTGAAGAAGCTGGCCGGCGTGCCGGTGAGCTACATCTGCGCCACCCACGGCCCCGTGTGGAACGAGCATGTAGAGAAGGTCATCGGCATCTACGACCGCCTGTCGCGCTACGAAGCTGAGCCTGGCCTCGTCATTTGCTACGGCACCATGTATGGCAACACCGAGCGGGCGGCCGAGGTTATTGCCCGTGCTGCCTCGCAGGCCGGACTGAAAAACATTAAGATGTACAACGTGTCGCAGACGCATCACTCCTACATCATTCGCGACGTGTTCCGCTATCGGGGACTCATCGTGGGTGCTCCCACCTACAACACCGGCCTCTACCACGAAATGAACGTGCTGCTCGACGAGCTCTCGCAGAAGGACATCAAGGCCGTAGGCGAGATTGCACGCTGGAACGAGGAGCGGCTGAAGTACGAACAGGTGGGCACGCCCGTGGAAATCAGGCAGGCGCTGACGCCCGAAACCGAAGCCCAGTGCGAAGCTTTAGGCCGCGCCATGGCCGAGCGACTGCTGCAAGCGTAGGCAGAAGAACAGGAGTTCAGCATAAACTACGAGGGTGTGTCAAAAACGACATACCCTCTAACTTTTTATTTTATCCAGGATTTGTTTGTCATTTCAAAGATTATTGTAACATTGCTGCCAAATAAAGCAGCGACAATAAATTCGGTCATCGACTATTTTTACTAAAAGAACGGGGGGCGTTTTGTATGGAAACGGAATGCGTTTTGTATCAAAATGGAAGGCGTTTTGATACAAAACGTATTTCGTTTTGCCATAAATCGCGCAGTGTTGGTTGGTTTCCCATGAGACAATATTATTATGTAAAAAGCACGAAGAGGCAGCAGGTTATGCCGTCTAGGGGAAGGTGTCTGCATACAAGTAATGTCAAGCGTTTCTAAGCCCAGAGTCAGACAGAATCGTCACAAGCAAGGGCTAAATCAGACACTCGAAAAAAT
>CACXYH010000032.1 GCA_902771785.1 uncultured Prevotellaceae bacterium | reverse complement strand
TCAAATCGTATCGAGCATCATCACGGCCATCATCACGGCCCTCAGCACCACCTCGTGCATGGGCTATGGCCCGCTCAGTTAGGTCTGATATCATTCTTTTTCATTATTCTGAATTGACAAGCTCGGCGCCCTCGCGATGAAGGCGCCGAGTTTTTTTGTGCAGATTGTCACATGTCACATGTCACAGGAAGCGATTTCTAACCTATCAGAAGCCCCAGTAATGCTCCTGAAAAAGAGCTTCTGCTCATCATTGTGCGATGTAGGCCTGCGGATTGGTCTCGTAGTGGGCATCCTTCGCGTCGGCATAGATGGTGCAGAGGTACTTGCGGCCCTTATCGAGGAAGTCGAGCTTGACGACGCTCTTGTGGCCCTGCTCGTCGCACTTGCCGCCGATGAACCAGTTATCGGTGCCCTTAGCCTTGCGGGCTACGGTAATGTAGTCGGCAGGCTCTGCCTCCAGGTAGATGCTCTCGTCCCAATCGCAGGCCACGTCGCGAATGAACTGGAAGGCGTCGTCGAAACGCTCGTAGTGCTCAGGCAGGTCGGCGGCCATCTGCAGGGGCGAATACATGGTGAGGTAGAGTGCCAGCGAACCGGCAATGGTGATGCGAGCCCACGACTGATTGTCGCTCCACTCGCTGAGCTTCGTGACGAAGATGCCTGGGGTATAGTCCATAGGGCCACCCTGCAGGCGTGTGAAGGGCAGGATGCAGGTGTGGTCGGGTCGCGAGCCACCAAAGGCTTCGTACTCCGTGCCGCGCGCACTCTCGTTGCCTACAAGGTTAGGATAGGTGCGGCAGAGTCCCGTGGGTCGCGTGGCCTCGTGGGCGTTGACCATGATGTGGTGGCGGGCTGCCTCCTTCACGACGTAGAGGTAGTGGTTGTTCATGGACTGCGAGTAGTGGTGGTCGCCACGGGGAATGATGTCGCCCACGTAGCCCGTCTTCACGGCATCGTAGCCATACTTGTTCATGAGCTGGAAGGCTTGCTCCATGTGGCGCTCGTAGTTCTGTGTGGACGACGACGTCTCGTGGTGCATGAGCAGCTTCACGCCTTTGGAATGGGCATAGTCGTTGAGCATCTGGATGTCGAAGTCGGGATAGGGTGTCTGGAAGTCGAATACGTCGCGCTTCCACATGTTGGCCCAGTCTTCCCAGCCTACGTTCCATCCCTCGACGAGCACCTCGTCGAGTCCGTTCTTGGCAGCGAAGTCGATGTAGCGCTTCACCTTCTCGTTGTTGGCAGCATGGCGGCCGTGGGGCTTCACGCGCTGCCAGTCTATCTGGTCGAGCTTGACGCTGGGATAGTCGTCGGTATAGTGCCAATTGCTCTTGCCTACAATCATCTCCCACCACACGCCGCAGTACTTCGTGGGGTGAATCCACGACACGTCGTCGAGGGCACATGGTTCGTTGAGGTTGAGGATGAGGTTCGACGACAGCATGTCGCGGGCATCGTCGCTGACCATCACCGTGCGCCACGGCGTAGAGCAGGGCGTCTGCATGGCACCCTTCAGGCCGGTGGCATCGGGGGTGAGATGGCTCACGAAGGTGAAGGGCTTGGGCAGCTCATAGGCTGAGGGCAGCGGATGGGGCGTGTAGGTATTGCTGTTACCATCGAGATGGGTGGTGAGCTGCTTGGTCTCGGCATCGACCAGCTCGAGGTGCATGGTGGCATAGTCGGCACAGGCAGCCTCGTGGATGTTGATGTAGAGTCCGTCCTGGCTCTTCATCTGCAGCGAGGTCTGCACGCCCGTAGGCGAGAAGACGGCCACACTGGAGTTGCCCCAGTTGACGGCGTCGCGAAAACGCTGGCGTATCTCAGAAAGGCGCGACTGCTGCGTCTCCTGCTCCTGGGTGTCGTAGTCGCCGGGCAGCCACCATGCCGTGTGGTCGCCTGCCATCGCAAACTCCGTGCGCTCTTCGCGGATGAGGAAGTAGTTGAGCTCTTTCTGCTGCGGGAACTCGTAGCGGAAGCCGATGCCATCGTCGTAGACGCGGAAGCGCAGGCAGAGGGTGCGATGCTGCTTGGGCTGCTGCAGCTGCACGGCATACTCATTGTAATGGTTGCGAATGTTGCGCGTTTCGCCCCATACGGGCTGCCACGTCTCGTCGAAGGTAGAGGTTTCTTCCTTCACCACGACGAAGCCATCCATCAGGTCGGTTTCGTTGAGTCCCTTCGAGGCGTGCTTGTCGCGGGCCAGTTCGAGGCCGAGGTGCGAGGGCAGCACAACGGGCTTGCCCTTGAACGACATCTCGTAGGTGGGACGGCCTTTGCCGTCGACCGAGAATTTCAGTTCTATATTGCCGTCAGGCGACTTGATCGTGCCTGCCACAGCCATGAGTGGGAGTAGGAGCAGGCTTAGGAATAGTTTTCTCATTTGCGTCCGCTTTGTGTGATTAACTCTTTCAGTTCTGCGTTGAAGTCGTCGGCCTGCATGAGCTCTTCGATGCTCAGGTGCATGCGATAGCGCCAGTAGTGGCGCGGATTGGCCGGAATGTTGATGCGCTCGGCATTCTGGTCGGGCAGGCGCAGGCGCTCGTCGATAGAGAGCCAATCTTGCAGCGAGAGCAGGCAGAGCATGGAGGGCGAAGTGAGGTGGCGGCTCACGATCTCCTTAGCCAGCCAGTCGGGCAGCGGATGGGGAGCCGGGTCGTCGCGATAGAGCATGGTGGTGTAGTAGGCCTGCGTGCGCTCTTCGTCCTCGTCCCACCACTGGCGCAGCGTGGGCATGTCGTGGGTAGAGATGGTGCACACGGAGCGGTAGGGGTTGCGGCTCAGATGGCCGAAACGCACGCTGGGATCCTTCGGCATCGACTGGATTTCGAGCGAGAGGATGCGCAGCTCGTTCATCACCCAGGGCACGCAGTCGGGCACCATGCCGAGGTCTTCGGCACAGACGAGCATGCGGGTGGCCTGCGTGAGCAGGGGCAGCTTCTTCATAGCCTCCTGATACCAGAACTGGTTGTTGCGGCGATAGAAGTAGTCGTTGTAGAGGCGGTTGAAGGCGTCCTTCTCATGGTCCCACAGCATCTGATAGACGAAGTCGTACTGCACGCCGATTCTGGGGTGGAACTTGTTGGGGTTCTTGCGGTCGCGCACGAAGAGCACGTCGCTAATCAGCGCGTAGAGACCGTCGCGAAGATGGGTGCTGTCGTCGTCGGTCTTATCCTTGAACCAGGCTTCCACCTTGCGCTGGGTGTCGAACTCAGGCTTCATGCGCCAGATGTCGTCATGGATGTTGTCGAGGAACTGCTGCTTCACCTCGCGCGAACGCTCGCCGAAGATTTGTCCGAGCGTCCAGTCGGCAATGAAGGGCGTCGTATAGAACTCCTCCTTGAAGGGCAGACCATAGGCCTCGATCTCCTCGCGGGTCATGCCGAGCGACGGCGAGAACTGACCCAGCAGGCCGTGGACGGCATCGATGGGAATCTCCCAGATGCGGAAGAAGCCCAGCACGTGGTCGATGCGGTAGGCATCGAAGTACTCCTGCATCTTGCGGAAGCGGCGCACCCACCACGAGCAGCCGTCGTCGAGCATGGCGTCCCAGTTGTAGGTGGGGAAGCCCCAGTTCTGGCCGTTCACAGAGAAAGCATCGGGCGGCGCTCCTGCCTGTCCGTTCAGGTTGAAGTATTTGGGCTCTACCCAAGCCTCCACGCCGTCGCGCGAGATGCCGATGGGTATGTCACCTTTTAATATTACGCGTTGCGCGCGTGCATGCGCATGTGCGGCGCGCATCTGCTGGTCGAGGTTATACTGCACGAAATACCAGAACTGCAGCTCCTTCTTTCCCTTGAACGTGCTCTTCTGCGTGCTTTGCAGCGTAGCTTCGGCAGGCCACTCTGAGAAACAGGCCGTATGGTAGAGGTCGCGGAAATAGCAGAAGGCGGCATAGGGCACGAGCCACTCCTGGTTCTGCTCGAAGAACTGCTTATAGCTGTCCTTGCGCTGAACGGAAGTCCACTCCTGGGCAAACACCTCGCGCAGGTATTCCATCTTGGCGCTGAACATGCGCTCGTAGTCAATCTGCGGCAGGGCGTTCAGCTCCTTTCGAAGCTGCTCGAATTTCTTTCTTGATTTTTCATCTTTGAGCTTAGGCAACTGCCTGAAATCGGTGTACTGCGGATGCAGGGCATAGATGCTGATGCTGTTGTAGGGATAGGAGTCCTGCCACGTGCCGGTGATGTTGGTATCGTTGATGGGCAGTACCTGCAGAATGCGCTGCTTGGTCTTGGCACACCAGTCGATCATGAGTTGCAGGTCGCCGAAGTCGCCCACGCCAAAGCTGCCTTCGCTGCGCAGCGAGAAGACGGGAACCACCGTACCGGCACCCTTCCAGGCATAGACCGGGAACCAGGCCTGCGGCAGTTCATAGACAACCACCTCGCCCTTCGCTATGGTTCCAAACACTACCGTGCGGTTCATAGACTGCTCCCAGACGGGCATTACGTTCTCGTCGGCATTCAAAATGACGAACTTAAACTCCATCTGCGGCCCCAGCTGGTCGGCATCGAGGCTGATGACCCACTCGTTGTATTCGTGCTCGGCCATCGTCAGGGCGCTGCGGGCGTCCCAGTCGTGCAGATAGTCGCCGGCACCCACCAGTCCCAGCCGCTCGCCCTTTCGCAGCTGCGGCGCACGTACCTTCAGGCGCACCGTGCGCTCGAACTCCGACTTCGTGCTCAGCGCACGCTCGCGGGCAGACACGCACTCGGTGAAGGCCGACGAATACATATAGGAATCCTCAGGAATGTCGAGCCAGTGGTCGTAGACCCTGTAGGCAGCTCCCCTAACTGCTGCAAACTCCAGCCGATGGGGCACGGTGAGCCACTCGCGGCGCACCTCCTCGTTGCCACGCAGCAGACTGTAGAAATAGTCGATGTAGGTACCTGCCTTTGCTGCCTTTGTCAGTTGCAGCTGCCAGTTCTTGCCGTCGAGCGTCGTCATCGTGTGACGCTCGGTCTCACCTTCCTCGCCAATGATGTTCAGCGCCAGCTGTTCACCAAAGGTGGTCTGATACTCCAAGTTGAAATAAAGCTTCATAATAGTGGTTAGTTATATTTATTTGCCTTCAAAAGTACAACAAAATCCTGCCCGATGCAATACTAAGACTTCATTAAAAGCAGCAGAAAGAATGCAAACGTTTGCATCCGGCAGCCCTCAAGATGGAGTTTTTTCGCTCGACGCGTAGCGTGTGCGAAAGGGGACAGAGCGGCGTGCCGGATGAACGGCCCCGATTCATTGGCTGAATCGAGGCGATTTGTCGGATGAATCGATGCGATTTGTCGGATGAATCGCCTCCGTTGGTCGGATGAATCTCTGCGGTTGGTTTTTACAACGCTTTGCTACCAGCGATAAGAGAGGCTGAACTGCGTACCCGTAAAGGCCACGTCGACGTTGGCCGACTTGAAGACGCGCCGCTTCAGATAGTAGCAGAGCTCGGCCGAGAGGGTGCCGATGGCAGCTCCAGCCAGCACGTCGTGCACATAGTGGCGGTCGAGCCAAACGCGGTCGGCAGCAACAATCGTGGCCAGAGCGTAGCCGCCAACAGGAATCCAAGGCGAGAGGTGGCCGTACTCATGACGCAGGGCAGCGGCGCCGGCAAAGGCATACATCGCGTGGCCTGACGGGAAGGAGCGGCGGTCGCTATCGTCAGGGCGCCACTCATGCACGCTATGCTTCAGCCCAAAGGTCACACCAGTACCCACAGCATAGGAGGCGGCACAGGTGGCCAGCGTCTCCAACCACGGATGCCGGTTGTCGGCTCCGCAGGCCTTCAGCACTACGACCGAAGCCATCGGCACGTGCTGCAGCACGTCGTCGGCTGTGCTGCCAAGCTGTGCCCTCAAGGGCTGCAGCCACCACAGCAGGCACACACCCGCAAGAAAAAATCTACGCAGCATATTCATTTCAAAGCACAAAATTATATAAAAAAAACGAATTAAGCATTATTAACCGCGAACTATGAACGACGAATTATGAAATATTAGTACCTTTGTGCCCATGAAACACCTATTCATGCTCATAGCATGTCTGCTGACAGCGCTCACGATAGCCGCACAGACAGATTCCCCCAAGAAACAGTCGAAGAAGAAAGAACGCCAGGTTCAACTGTCGGGCGAAGTCTACGACTCGTTTACGAAAGCCAAAGTGAAGGCGCACATCACCCTCATGCAGGCCCCAGATTCGACCGTCGTCGACACGATGACGTGCTGGACCTGGAGCACATCGAGCTACTACGAGTTCAAGGTGCCGGCCCGTCAGGCCGACTTCATCATCAAGGCCACAGCCGAGGGCTATCGCGACACCACCATGAACTATCAGCTGCGCCATCTGGCCCGCAACAGCTACTTCGAGCTGCCCCGCCTGCTCATGAAGAAGAAGCAGCCGGCCGACGACGATATATATAAAGAGGTGGGAATAGACGGCGTGGTGATTACGGGCACGAAGGTGAAGCTGGCCTATCGAGGCGATACGCTCGTCTACAACGCGTCGGCCTTCAACCTGCCCGAAGGCTCGATGCTCGACGGGCTGATACGCCAGATGCCGGGCGCAGAGCTGAAGGAGAACGGCGACATCTACATCAACGGCCGTAAGGTGGACTACCTCACGCTGAACGGCAAGGACTTCTTCAAGGGACGCAACAAGGTGATGCTCGACAACCTGCCCTACTACACCGTGAAAGAACTGAAGGTCTACGACAAGAGCACGAAGGAGAGCGAGCTCATCGGACAGGACGTGGAGAAGAAAGACTACGTGATGGACGTGCAGCTGAAGCGCGAGTACAACCGCGGCTACATGGGCAACGTAGAGGTGGGCGCCGGCACCGAATCACGCTACATGGGGCGCATCTTCGGACTCTACTACGACGACCACACGCGGGCATCGGTCTTTGCCAACCTGAACAACGTGAACGAAAACCGCACGCCAGGCGCCGAAGGCGACTGGGAACCCAGCGACATGCCCCAAGGACTGCTGGCTACACGGCAGGCAGGACTGCATCTGGAAACGGAGCACAAGGACAAAAAATGGAGCAACGAGACCGACGCCACGCTGAGCTGGAGCGACGCCGACAACTGGAGCAGAACGGCCACAGAGCGCTTCGCCACCGAGGGCAACATCCTGGGCGGCTCAGAGTCGTGGAGCCGGCAGAAAAGCTTCAGCTTCGAGGCCAGCAACTGGTTTCAGCTGAGCAAGCCCTTCACCCTGTGGAGCAACATCAACGTAAGCTACAACAACGGCGACCGCACCAGCGGCAGCCAGGACTCTACATGGCGCAACACGCTCATCAACCGCGCGCGAAACGACGGAATGACCACCTACAGGCACCTGAGTCTGGCCGGCTCAATCAACTTCTTCCATAAATTCAGCTGGGGCGACAACATCTCTCTCGGCTTCAACATCAGATACAACAACCAGAAGCCCAACGAGAGCTTCAGCTTAGGGCACACCTACTACGCCCAGACCGGCAACGACGACCAGCGCCACTACTACAACGACACCCACAGCCAGGACTACCACTACTCGGCTACGGCCAGATACTCGCTGCAACTGCTCAACCGATGGTTTGTGCGGACCTACGTTTCCTACGGACAGACCATGAGCAAGGACAACAACCTGCGCTATCGGCTCGACTGGCTACAGAATGCCGTCAACGACCGACAGCAGATAGGCTGGCTACCCTCAAGCCGCGACGCACTCGCCTCCGTACTCGACGGCGACAACAGCGACACGCAGTTCCACATGACCCACGCTTACGGCGGCAGGCTCAGCATCATGCACGCCAACGACAATGACTACCTGGAAATCTCACTTCCCATCGACAACTACGATGAGCGCATTCATTTCGTGGACACCGAAATCGACACCATTGCCCGACGAAACTACACCAACTTCACGCCCAGGTTCAGCTGGAACCGATGGGGCATAAAGCATGGACTGGAGGAACTCGGCTACTCAGTCAGCGTGTCGCGGCCTGACATGGCCAGCCTCATATCAGCTGACGATACGAGCAACCCGCTCGTCACATGGACAACCAACAGTAACCTGAAGAATCGCGTCACACATAGCGCCCATATCGCCTTTGCCTTCAACAACGACTCCACTCGCCACTTTACCCGCCTCTGGAGCAACGCCAGCCTGACACGCAACGCCTGGGGCACGCGCACCACCTACAATCAGACAACGGGCGGCTATACCTACACAAACGACAACATCAACGGCAACTGGTACTGGGGCATGGGCTTCAGCTACGAGCAGCCGCTCGACAAGAAGAAGCGACTCACCCTACACCAGCGGGCCGACGCAGAATATACCCACTCCGTCGACTTCGACATCCTGTATGCTACAACGCAGCAGGAAGCCAGCGAATCATCGCCCAAAAGTACCGTCAACAACTGGACCCTGCACGAGAAGCTGGGGCTGGAGTATCAGAAGGACAAGCTGACCGTAGGCATCAGCGGCGACATCAACTGGCGCAGCTCCACCGGCGACCGCAAGAACTTCGAACGCATCTCGGCCTTCGACTACAACTACGGCGGCCTGCTGCGCTACTTCATTCCCTGGGTGAAGCTGTCGTTGGGAACCGACATCCGCATGTATAGCCGCCGAGGCTATAACAGCAGCATCATGAACACCAACGACCTGGTGTGGAACGCCGAGGTGGCACGCACGCTCTTCAAGGAGAAACTGACGCTGAAGCTCACGGCCTTCGACCTGCTGCATCAGCTCTCAAACAAACAGTACAGCGTGAATGCACAAGGACGAACCGAGACATGGAACAACTGCATACCCCGCTACATCATGCTCTCTGCTATCTACAAACTGAACATCAAACCCAAAAAGCAGTAGGCATCAATTACAAAAAGCATCCCTCCGCATGGTAAAAGCGAAGGGATGCTGCTGTAATTTTTTTCCTATCTGCAAATGATGACAGCGCGACTACTTCTCCTTGATGGCGAAAACGCAGCAGGAACCGATGACGAAGAGCACGCCTGCCACAATCATCATCGTTGACTGATGACCGCCAACGAGCGTCAGAATACTGCCACCCAGAAGGGCTGCCACAATCTGAGGCACGCAGATGGTGCCATTGAACAGTCCCAGGTAGGCACCCATGTGGCCGTAACCCTGCAAGGCATTCGTCACCAACGTGAAAGGCATGGCGAGCATGGCGGCCCAACCGCAGCCGATGAGCAGGAAGGGAATAATCTGCATATACTTGTCGGCCATGAAGGGAATGAGCAGGAAGCCCAGACCACCCAGCACGAGACTCACGCTGTAAGCCATCTTCACGTTCTTAAAACGGGGCAGCAGCGTAGCCCAAACTACAGAGCCCATGGCCTGAATGGCATAGAGCACACCCGTCCAGTTGCCTGCATCCTGATAGGCTTCCGAAGCGGCATCGGTAGTTCCCCATACGGTCTCTGAAACAGCATCGACCACATAGGTCCACATGTAGAGCATGCCGGCCCAGCAGAAGAACTGCACGAGGCCCACCTTCCAGAACGTAGAGGGAGCATTCTTCAGCAGCACAAACCAGTTGGCGCTCTCTTCCTTCTCCTCGCTCACGGGGTTGTACTCAGCATACTCCTTCGGTGGCCACTCCTTCACCTTCAGCGTAGTATAAAGCACACATAGAATAAGGATGGCAGCACCGATGTAGAACGACCAAATCACGGTGTCGGGCACCACACCTTCAGGAGCCACGTTGCTCAGTCCGACGCTGGCAAAGATAAAGGGGAAGAGGAAGCCCACCACACTACCGGCGTTGCATAGGAACGACTGGATGCTGTAGGCCTTGGCTTTCTGCTCCTCATTCACCATGTCGCCCACCAGCATCTTGAACGGCTGCATGGCCATGTTGATGCTGGTGTCGAGCAGCATCAGCGCAAAGAGGCCGAATATCAGGGCCGTAGCCACCGACATGCCAAACGAGCCCGCATTGGGCAACAGGCACATCACGGCAACGGCAACGGCTGCACCTACGAAAAGATAGGGAATACGGCGGCCGAAGCGCGTCCAAGTCTTGTCGGAAAGCGTACCTACTATCGGCTGCACGAGGATGCCCATGAGCGGAGGCAATATCCAAAAGAAGCTCAGCGAATGGGGGTCGGCACCCAGGGTGCGGAAAATACGCGAGATGTTACCACTCTGCAAGGCGTACGCAATCTGTACGCCAAAAAAACCGAAGCTCAGGTTCCAGAGCTTCCAAAACGATAAATTCGGTTTCTGTTTCATATCTTTAATGCATTATCTGGTTGTTCCTCGAATGACCAAACGGGTTCTGACCACACGCTTCTCTACTTTGTCAAGGGGCGAAAGTCCCTCGACCTTGTCAATCAGAATATCGGCCGCCTCCTCGCCCACACGATGTCCGCGCTGCTCGACCGTCGTCAGCATCGGGTCGCAGGCCACTGCCCGCTGACCGTTAGTGAAACCACAGATGCTCACGTCATCGGGCACACGCAGGCCGGCATGCTTCACGGTGTAAAGGATTCCGATGGCCGTATCGTCGTTCACGGCAAAAAATCCGTCGGGCGGGGTGTCGAGTGCCAACAGCCGAGGTGTTATCAACTCGGCATCGGCACGGTTGTCACACACGCTGATAATTGTCTCGTCTATTTGCATACCATGCTGCAGTAGCGCGTCTTTATATCCGTTGTATCGGTTCTTTGAGATTTCGAGCTGCATGGGCGAGCCATAGAAAGCTATGCGACGGCAGCCTGTCTCTATCAGATGAGTCACCGCATTGAATGCTCCCATATAGTCGTCGACGGTGACACGGCTGGCATTGACGCCCGTGCAGATACGGTCGTAGAACACCAGGGGTATGCCTGAGTCGATGAGCTTCTGAAAGTGGCTATAGTCCTTGGTATCCTTGGCTTGCGACACAATCACGCCGCACACCTTCTGGCGATGGAACTGCTCGCAGATGCGCGCCTCTCGCTCGTAGCGCTCGTCGCTGAGTGCCACCATCAGATAATAGCCACGAGCCGACGCTGCTTCCTCGATGCCAGTAAGAATTGAAGAGAAATAATAGTGGGTGAACTCAGGCACAATGACCCCAATCACCTTCTGAGGCTGCACACGCGAATGACGCAGCGACTCGGCCAGCACGTTAGGCGTGAAGTTGTGCTCACGCGCATATTGCTGTATTTGCTGACGGCGCTCAGGCGAGATGCGCGGCGAATCGTTCAAAGCGCGCGATACCGTTGCCACGCTGATGCCTAATTCGCGTGCAATATCCTTCATTGTCAATGGTCCATTCTCTTTCATCTGGATTGGTACGGGTTAGTGAGTGCAAAGTTAAGAAATACTTCGTTTTGTTGGTTATTTTGCTTACCTTATTATAAAGACGTATCAATGCAAACGTTTGCATCGACGTAAAAACAATTTTAAACAAAAAAAAGTACAACGTAATAGAAAGTAAATTAACTTTGCACCGTGAAACAAAGGCTTTTGCGCTAAAACATTAATTATCAATAACAACTAACAACTCTAATTAAATGTAATGATGAAGCAGGTAAACATTAGAATTCCGTTCAGGATGATGGCCCTATTGATAGGCCTCTTTCTGTCGGTAGGCGCCTTTGCACAGATGACTGTCAAAGGACACGTGAAAGATTCTAAGGGCGAAGACATCATTGGAGCTACGGTACGTGTGGCAGGGACACAGGTCGCTGCCCTCACCGACTTCAACGGAAACTTCACCTTGAAAGCTAATCAGGGTACCACGCTCGAAATCTCGTACGTGGGCTATCAGACTGCCCGCGTAGCTGCCGCTGCCAACATGGAGGTGACGCTGCAGGAAGATGCTCAGATGCTGAGCGACGTTGTGGTCATCGGTTATGGTACGGTGAAGAAGAGCGATGCAACGGGTTCGGTACAGTCCATCGAAGCCGACCAGCTGGGTAAAGGCCTGGCTACGTCGCCTGCTGACCTCCTGCAAGGTAAGTCGGCTGGTGTACAGGTTATCAACAGCGGCGGTGCTCCTGGTGCCGGCTCTACTATCCGTATTCGTGGCGGTTCGTCTCTGCGCGCCAGCAACGACCCTCTGATAGTGATTGACGGTCTGCCCATTGGTAGCACCGGTATTTCGGGTACACAAGGTAACGACGTCCTGTCGACCATCAACCCCAACGACATTGAGAGCTTCTCTATTCTGAAGGACGCTTCGGCCACTGCCATCTATGGTAGCCGTGCTTCTAACGGTGTGATTGTAATTACTACTAAAAAAGGTAAGAGCGGTGCTCCAAAAGTCACCATCGACATGACCACCTCGCTGCAGACCATCGCCAAGAAGGTTGACATGATGGATGCAGCAGCCTTCAAGCAGCATTTCATGAACAACATCGGCTCACTGGCTACCGGCGACAACTACGACAAAGCTGTTGCTTCGCTGGGCAACGCCAACACCGACTGGCAGGACGAGATTTATCGCACAGCTTGGTCGCAAGAGGTGAACACCAGCGTATCTGGTGGCTACAAGAACAAGTCGAACACCTTCAAGATGCCTTACCGTGTGTCGGTAGGTTGGATTGACAACGACGGTATTCTGAAGACTTCGAACATGGAGCGTGGTACGGCTTCGCTGAACCTCACCCCAACCCTGCTCGACGACCGTCTGACCATTAACCTCAATGCCAAGGGCATCTTCACCATGCACAAGTTTGCCGACGAGGGGGCTATCGGTGCTGCTACACAGTATGACCCCACTCAGCCCGTACGCGATGCCAATGGCATTCACGGCTACAGAGCATGGTTCAACGAGGGTGCTGTGAATACGATGGCCACGCTGAACCCTGTGGCACAGCTTATGGAACAGCACAAGACATCGTACGTACGTCGCTTCGTGGGCAACGTCCAGTTCGACTATAAGTTCAAGTTCCTTGAGGGTCTGCGTGCCAACCTGAACCTGGGTCTCGACATCTCGACGACCAACGGCTACAATTCATCCAAACAGGGCAGTGAGGTTTCCTATCACGACAAGACCCAAAACGGTACCGGCTATTGGCAGAAGTACACCCAGCTGCGCCGCGACCAGACCTTGGAATTCTACCTGGCTTACGCAAAAGAGCTGGAAGCTATCAAGAGCCGCTTCGACATTCTGGCAGGTTACTCTTGGCAGCATTTCTACAACAATAACACGAACTTCGTCATGGCCAACGATGGTAGCAACACAGAATATCCATACACACCGTTCAACGAGACCGAGAACTACCTCGTGTCGTTCTATGGCCGTTTGAACTACACGTTGCTCGACCGCTACATGTTGACCTTCACGCTGCGTGACGATGGAACCTCTCGTTTCCAGAACAACAAGTGGGGTCTTTTCCCCTCTGCAGCTCTGGCATGGCGTATCTCTGAGGAGCCTATCTTGAAGAATGTCAACTGGCTGTCAAACCTGAAGCTCCGTCTGGGCTATGGTATCACTGGTCAGCAGAACATCAACGAGGGCGACTATCCCTCTATTCCTACTTATCACACGAACCAGCCTGGTTCCTACTATATGTTTGGAAATAGCGTCGTCACTCCTATCACCCCGAAGGGCTATGCAGCCCAGCTGAAGTGGGAAGAGACCACAACCTACAACATCGGTCTCGACTTCGGTTTCCTGAAGAACCGCATCAACGGTAGCGTTGACCTTTACAAACGCGAAACCAAAGACCTGCTGAACTACGTACCCGTATCACCAGGAACCAACCTCACCAACTACTTGCTGCAGAACGTGGGCGACCTGGAGAACAAGGGTATTGAAGTAGCTCTGAACTTTGTTCCTGTGGAAAGCAAGGACTGGCACTGGGAGTTTGGTTTCAATGTGGCTTGGAACAAGAACGAAATCACCAAGCTGACGGCCAGCGACGATCCCAACTACGCAGGCGTGGCTACCGGTGATTTGGATGGCGCCGTAGGTAACAAGATCCAAATCCAGCAGGTGGGGCACCCCGTCAACACCTTCCTCGTCTATCAGCAGGTTTACGACCAGACCGGCAAGCCTCTCGATGGCGTATTTGTGGATCGCAATGGCGACGGAAAGATTGACGACAACGACCGTTACTACTATAAGAAGCCGGATGCCGACGTGAACCTTGGCTTCAATACCGAGCTGAGCTACAAGAAGTGGACCCTGAACGCTGCTCTCCGAGCCAGCTTTAACAACTACGTCTACAACAACGTTGCTTCGAACCGCGAAATGCGTCTCGACATGTGGACCAACAGCTTCATTGCCAACCGTATTGCCTCGGCTCCACAGTCGAACTTTACTCAGTCTGAATTCTCTT
Organism: uncultured Prevotellaceae bacterium; assembly: GCA_902771785.1. GTDB lineage: Bacteria > Bacteroidota > Bacteroidia > Bacteroidales > Bacteroidaceae > Prevotella. Next base: position 23,778 of record CACXYH010000032.1, on the reverse strand, counting down.
ACTTCAGCGACTACTATGTACGCAACGCTTCCTATCTGAAGCTCGACAAGGTGACACTGGCCTACCAAATTGCCGACTGGGTGCGCATGCACTTCACTGTACAGAACGTCTTCACCATCACCGACTACGATGGCATCGACCCCGAAATCTCTGGTGGTATCGACAGGCAGCTCTATCCGCGTCCGCGCACATTCCTGCTTGGTGCAAGCTTTAACTTTTAATTAATAAGGAGGAAAGAAGATTATGAAACTCAATATCAAGAAATACGGATTTATCTCAGCTATCGCCGCAGCTGTGTCATTCACTTCCTGCGTAGGCGACCTGGATGTGACTCCCATTGACCCGAACCTCGATACTCCCGAGAATAGCCTGACCGACAACCAGGCCTACAGCGACCTGCTGGCTAAGTGCTACGTGGCACTGGCCGTAAGCTCTGCCGACGGCTCTGGCGGTGCACCTGACATTGATGGTATCGACGGCGGTTTCGGACAGTATCTGCGCGCTCTGTTCAACCTGCAGGAACTGCCTACTGACGAGGCTGTGATTGGCTGGAACGACCAGACCATTAAGAACCTGCACGGACTGCAATGGAGCACATCCGACGTGTTCGTATCAGCTATGTTCAGCCGCATCGTCTATCAAATCACGCTTTGCAACGAGGTGATGCGCCGCATTGGCAATCCTAGCGATGCCGAGTTGCAGCAGTACAAGGCCGAGGCTCGCTGCCTGCGTGGTCTGAGCTATCTGCACGCCATCGATATGTTCGGTAACGTGCCCTTCCTCGACGAGAATTCTGAAGTGGGCGGCACCAATCCTGAGCCCATCATGCGTGCCGACCTGTTCAACTGGCTGGCAAAAGATATGGAAGAGTGTGCCGAGCAGCTGCCCGCTAAGAGCGAGAAATATCGTTGCGACAAGGGTACGGCCTATATGATTTTGGCTAAACTCTATCTGAATGCCGGTGTTTACACAGGTACGGCCAACTATGCAAAGTGTGCCGAGTACTGCCAGAAGATAATTGACCTGGGCTACCAGCTGGAGTCGCAAAGCAACTACTTCAAGATGTTTGGTGCCGATAACGACCAATATCTGGGCGTAGGCCACGAAATCATCTTCAGCGTATATCAGGATCACCTCAACACACAGGCTTATGGTGGCACTTGCTACATCGTGAACGCAGAGTGCGGCGGTACTATGGACTATGCAGCCCTTGGCCTCGGTGGTGCAGGATGGGGCGGTATTCGCCTGACTCCTGAGTTTGTCGACAAGTTTAGCAACACCGACATTCGCGGCAAGTTCTATACCGATGGTCAGACAAAGGAGATTGAGGATCTGGGCAACTTCCAGAGCGGTTATGCCTTTATCAAGTACGACAACCTGAAGGCCGACGGCTCCGTGCTGAGCGATGCCAACTCATTCCCCGACACCGACTTCCCCGTGTTCCGTCTGGCAGACGTCTATCTGATGCTGGCTGAATGTCAGGTCGTAGGTGGCGTCAACGTGAACATCAACGGCAAGAGCGGCATCGACTATTTCAACGATGTGCGCAGTCGTGCTGGTGTCACCCGCCTCAACGCTCCCACAGCCGATGACATCATCAACGAGCGTGGCCGCGAGCTGGCATGGGAATGCCACCGTCGTTCCGACCTCGTGCGCTTCAACCTGCTGACTACAGACACTTACCTCTGGTCGCATAAGGGCATGAACAGCAATGCCGGTACGCCACATAGTGTCGATGCCAAGTATAATTTGTATCCTATTCCCGCCAGCGACATCATGTCGAACCCGAACCTGGCCGCTGCACAGAATAATGGCTATAATTAATTCATTGTAGAACAACAAAAAACAGCAAAACAATATGAAAACAAGATATATAAAGAGTGGCTTGCTCATGACCCTTGCTGCCATGTTTTTTGCAGCATGCGACAGCGACCGTGACAGCAATCCTGTCCTTGACACGAGCAGTCTGCCTACAACGTTTGTGCTGAACACCCCGGCTTACGCCACACAGCTGACCGACCTGGGCACGAGCAGCACCATCAACTTCACTTGGAACCAGCCTGGCTATGGCTTCACAGCTGCCACGACTTATGCCATGCAGCTCTCGCTCGACGGCAACTTCACCACCGATATTGCAACCGTAGAAGACGGACCTATCCCTGCTGGCAGCTACTACAATCTCATGGGTAGTTTCCAGGGAGTGAAGGGCGGCATCAATGCCGGTGACTTCAATCGCGGTATTGTGAAACTGGCCGGATGGGAAGAGGAAGAAGACGTTCCTGCCAGCCTCAAGGCATACGTTCGCTGCAAGGCAACGCTGGCCGACGTCAACGTACCAGCCATCTACTCGAATACAGTAGAAATCACGGTAGTGCCCAGCTTCAACGTAGCACCGAGCTATGCTGAATACATCTACATGATGGGTAACTTCAACGGATGGACAGACCCCGTCTACATGCGCAGTGCACTTGACGAAAACGGATTGCCCACGGGTCAGTACCAGTGCTACAACTATCTGGACGGTGGCTTCAAGTTCCGCCCGAACGTTGACAATTGGGAAGATGACTTCGGCCAGAAGAAGGAAAGCGACAAGGGTCTGCTCGTTGCCGACGACGAGGAAGACTGCCAGTCGGATGCCGGTTTCTACCAGATTGACGTCGACTATCCCGCAATGACCTACAGCACAACGCTCGTGGAGAGCATCAGCATTATTGGTACCGTAAACGGCAACTGGGACAACGACACCGACATGACCTACAACCAGGAGACTGGTGCATGGGAGGTGACGACGACGCTGAGCGACGGTCAGATGAAGTTCCGCATGAACCACGACTGGGCCGTAAGCTGGGGTGGTGCCAACGGCGACGGCAATGCTTTCGACAACCTGACGCAGTACAGCGGCGAGAACCTGAACGTGAGCGCCGGTACCTACAAGGTTGAACTCTACATCGCTACCGAGGGCAATAACAAGGTTGTCCTGACAAAAAAGTAAAATAATCCTTCAAGAAAACAGTAAAAATGAAAAAGATATTTTTTGCTTCTATGACTCTGCTGGCCTCGTTTGCCTTCGTAGCTTGCGAGAACGAGGACTTCAACGAGGGTATTGCCGGTCCTCTGACCTCTGCGCCAGAGACACCGCAGACCGTGGCTTTCGGCAACGGAGCCGTCACCGAAGTAGCCACCATCAATCTGGCCGACGTCGAGAGCGAGGCCGTCAAGGTGTGCAATATCACCGCTCCCACGGTGAGCGATGCCAATGCCGTAGCAACGGGCTACACGATAACCATCAACAAAGTGGCCTACAATCTGACTGACAACGGCGAAATGCTGAAGTCCGATTTGGCACAGGTCATCGATGATGTGTTCAAAAGCAAGCGCCCCGTAGAGCGCACACTGTCCGCCGTAGTAAGAGCTTACTATGAGGCCAGTGGACAGTCGCTGGTAACGGTGTCTGACGAATTCACCATCAAGGCAATTCCGCAAGCTCCCGAGATTGAGGCTGCCTACTACTTCACTGGCTCGCTGAACGGTTGGGACAACTCCGATACTACCTACAAACTGACTAACGACGGTAGCGACCCCTACGACAATCCCAAGTTCACGATGCGCATTCCTGCACCCGCTGATGGCGGCAACATCGAGTTCAAGATGACTCCGCAGTCGGGCCTGGGCGGCGACTGGTCGAAGTGTCTGGCTGCAGGTGCTACCGAGGGTACGTTCGTCTATGACAATGCTGGTGGCAACCTCATCATCACGGCTGTCGAAGGCGCTGTCTTCTACGATGTCACCTTCAACATGCTCGACCAAACTTGGACGGCTTCTGCTCTGCTCATCAATATCGAGCCTTCCTACTACTTCACGGGCTCGCTGAACGGCTGGAATAACAGCAACACCGACTATGAGCTGACCAACAATGGCGAAGACCCGTATGCCAACCCGGTTTTCACCATGCGCATACCTGCACCTGAGGATGGAGGCAACATCGAATTCAAGATGACCCCTAAGTCGGGTTTGGGCGGCGACTGGTCGAAGTGCCTGGCTGCCGGTCCTACTGAGGGTACGTTCGTCTACGACAACGCTGGCGGCAACCTCGTCATCACGGCAATCGAGGGCGCTAAGTTCTACGACGTCACCTTCAACATGATGGAGCTGACCTGGAGCTACAAGGCTGTCAACTTCAACCCCTTCATCTATTACATCGGTGCTACCGACGGATGGTCGAATGCTGAGCAGAAACTGGCACTCACCGACACTGAGGGCATCTACACAGGCTTCATCTACTGCGCCGACCCGAATGGTTGGGGTAATGAGTTCAAGTTCCAGCTTGTTGCCGGCGACTGGGGTACTGAGCTCAATACGGGTACCTTCAACGGTGGCATCACTGGCGACTTTGCCGGTGGTGACGGAGCTACGAGCAACATCAAGGCTGTGGCTGGCGAGGGTGTCTACTTCATCACTCTAAACTATGCAGCCAATACGCTGAACGCTGTCAAGGTCGAGAAGATGGGCATCATCGGCGACTTCAACGGCTGGAGTGCCGATGCAGAAATGACGTGGAATGCTACCGACTACTGCTTTGAGGCAACTAATCCCGGCGTGACTGCTGGTGGCTGGAAGTTCCGTATCAATGCCGATTGGGGCATCAACCTGGGTGGCGACACGCTCGACGATCTGGTAGCCAATGGTGCCAATCTCACCGCAGTAGGAACTACCATCAAGCTCTATCCTACCCGCAAGAATGCTGACAAGATTTACTGCACGGTGCAATAAGTCTGCGTCAAATTACACTCAATCAAGAAGGCAGACCTGTCATTACGCAGGCCTGCCTCTTTTCATTTTTCGCTGATTAAGTCATCGACAATGTAACCGATTGCACAGCCGTTTCTGCGCTATTATCCGTCATGTTTTTGCAGGTATGGATAATTTTAGTAATTTCGCAGCGATAACATAAAACTGCATACACCGACTTATAAACTCAACACGTATTTGTTATGAAGAAGCTATTATTCGTGATTAGCGCAGTCATTCTGACGCTCACCGCCTGCAATCCGCAGCCGAAGACCACAGACAACGAATTTACAATGCCGGCTGTCGACGACATTGCCATGTATCAGGTCAATCCTCGCGTGTTCGCGCCCGACCATTCGCTCAACGCCGTAGCCGCGCGCATCGACAGCATTCGCGCCCTGGGCGTCAACGTGATGTGGGTCATGCCCATCTACCCCATCGGCATCGAGAAAGGCAAGAACTCGCCCTACTGCATCAGCGACTACAAGGCTATTGCACCTGAGTTCGGCACCATCGACGACTTCAAGAACCTTGTCCGCGTGTGCCACGAGCATCAGATGGGCATCATACTCGACTGGGTGGCCAACCACACGGCCTGGGATCACCCCTGGCTGAAAGCCCATCCTGACTGGTACACCCACGATGCTGAGACTGACACCATCATTCATCCGCGTCCCTGGGACTGGTACGACGTGGCCGACCTGAACTATGACAACCGCGACATGCGCCTTGCCATGATCGACGCCATGAAGTTCTGGGTTATCGAAGTGGGCATCGACGGTTTCCGCTGCGACGTGGCCGACGGCGTACCTGCCGACTTCTGGAAAGAAGCTATCGACACGCTGCGCGCTGCTGCCGCTCCTCGCCATATCGTGATGCTGGCCGAGGGCAAGCGCTCTGACAACTTCACCGTGGGCGGCTTCGACATGAACTACGGCTGGGACTACAAGGACTCGCTCGTCCACGTATTCCGCGACGGCCGTCCCGCCAGCAACCTCATTGCTGCCGACAAGGCCGAATACGACAGTCTGCCGGCCGGCAAGGTCAAGTTGCGCTTCACCACCAACCACGACCATTCTACCGAAGTGACACCCTGCGTCGAATTTACCAACGACCGTGGTGCGATGGCTGCCTACGTGGCCAGCATCTTCCCCCACGGCGGAGCCCTCATCTACGGTTCACAGGAGGTGGGCTATCCCTCGCCCATCAACTTCTTCCGCTACGTGCCCGTCGACTGGACGGCCAAGCCTGAAATCTATCAAGAGTACCAGCAGCTCATTGCACTCTACAACACTCAGCCCTCGCTGCGCAAAGGTCAGCTGACGGCCTGGCCCGACGACAACGTGCTGCTCTTCGAGAAGCATCTTGAGGGCGACCTGCGCTTCCTCGTTGCCGTGAACGTGCGCAACGCCGAGCAGACCGTAGCCGTGCCTGACACCTGGAAAGACGAGGACGTGAGCAACCTGATGACCAACGAGGTAGTGCGCCTGAAACAAGAGCTGAAGCTGGCTCCCTTCGAGTATCTCATCCTGAAGAACGAAGACTAAATCAACAACGTTATACTAGAAACAAATATGAAAAAGACATTCCTGTTCCTGACGACATTCCTCGTCACAGTCCTGGCCGGCGGCCTGACTGCCTGTGGCGACGATGACAACGACGAGCCAAAGCCCGTCGTGGAACCCACCGACACGACCAAAACCCAGAAGCCTGACACCACGGTGACGCCCACACCCCCAGTTGACACGACCACCGGCTGGCCTGCCAACTACGGCGGCGTCATGCTGCAAGCCTTCTACTGGGACTCGTACGACGACACACAATGGAGCCTGCTCGAGAAGCAGAGCGACGAGCTCAGCGGCACCTTCGACCTCGTGTGGATACCCCAGAGCGGCAACTGCGGAGGCCAGTCCATGGGCTACGACGACCTCTACTGGTTTAATGATTACAACAGTTCATTCGGCACGGAGGCACAACTGCGCTCGCTCATCAGCACCTTCAAGCAGAAGAACATCAAGACCATTGCCGATGTGGTGATCAATCACCGCAGAAATCTGTCGAACTGGGTAGATTTCCCCAAGGAGACGTACAAGGGCGTCACCTACGAGATGGTGTCTACCGACATCTGCGCCAACGACGACAAAGGCGATACCAAACAATGGGCCACGCAGAACGGCTTCGAGCTGTCGAAGAACAACGATACTGGCGAGGGCTGGGACGGCATGCGCGACCTCGACCACAAGAGCACCAACGTGCAGACCTGCGTCAAGGCCTACCTCGACTTCCTGAAGAACGACCTGGGCTATGCCGGCTTCCGCTACGACATGGTGAAGGGCTACTCGCCCTCGTACACCGGTCTCTACAACAGCACGGCCCAGCCTGAGTTCAGCGTGGGCGAGTGCTGGGACGGCACCAACACCATCAAAAACTGGATAGAAGGAACGACCGTCGACGGAGTCATCCAGAGCGCCGCCTTCGACTTCCAGTTCCGCTACACCGTGCGCAACGCCATGAACAACGGCAACTACGCCCGCCTGGGTCAGCAGAACGACGGCAACTGGCCGCTCGTCAGCACCAATCAGGACCGCGGCAAGTATCGCCGCTATGCCGTGACCTTCGTCGAGAACCACGACACCGAACAACGTTCGAACTCCCCACAGGACCCTCTGAAACGCGACACGCTCGCCGCCAACGCCTATCTACTGGCCATGCCTGGCACGCCCTGCGTCTTCATGAAGCACTGGCTGGCCTACCCTGCACAAATCAAGGCGATGGTGGCTGCACGCAAAACGGCCGGCATCACCAACGAGAGCAGCTACGAGAACTTCCTCTCAACAACGGCTGCCTATGCCAACATCATCAAGACCGACGGCAAGAACAGCCTGCTCGTCATCGTAGGCAACACGGGTGCCAGCATCGATGCTAAGGAGTGGACGCGCGTGCTCTCAGGCTACCACTACGCCTACTACCTGCCCACCTCGCTCAACACAGCCTATGCCGACCTGCCTTCAGGCACCTATCAGGGCACGCAGCAGCTGACGCTCTCGGCCGTCACGGCTGCCGAGGGAGCACAACTCGTCTACACCATCGACGGCTCTACGCCTACTGCCAGCAGCACCAAGGCCGTCAGCGGCACAGCACTCGAACTCGAAGTGGGCACGACGACGCTCCGCGTGGGCTTGCTCATCGACGGCAAGGTGAGCGGCACCATCAGCCGCACCTATGTGGTGAAGCAGAAGGAGAGCGAGAAGCCCGTTGAGATTCCTTCGTTCTGCGTGGTCAAATCTGGCGAGATATGCGCCTTCTTCGAGGCTCCTGACACCTGGACCAACACCATCATGTGCTGGGCATGGACTAATTCGCCTGCTGACAACTTCACCTATGCCAATGAGAAATGGCCTGGCGTGGCCTGTCAGGAACTGGGCACGGCTGCCAACGGCAGAAAGGTATGGAAGTGGACATGGGACGGCACCAAGCAGAACAACTCGTCGGCCACCCAGCCTGCCTTTATCATCTTCAACAACAACGGAAAGGACCAGACCTCCGACCTCGACTTCGAGAATGGTGGCTACTACACGAAGGACGGTCTGAAGGGCAAGGTAGCTGTCAGCGCCAGCAGGCGCAGATAGGCAGCTCAAGGCCTACGGGCCTGCTGCCAGTCAGCAACCTTTTCGCAACGCAATCCCCTCCTCTCGCCAGGAGGGGATTTTTCTTTGCAACCGTTGTAAATTGCAGGAAATACAGGAGTGACTGGAGTTTCAGGAACGGCTGGAGCAGCAAGAGTTCAAACCGTAGCAGTTCTTAATCTTTGTTAATACTCTAAAGATTTAGAGTAAATTATTTGGTAGTTCTAAATCTTTAGAATATCTTTGCACCATCAAACTCTAAAACTTTAGAACAACAACCGCTATATGAAAGAGAACAACAGACTGACCAAGGCCGAGACACAGGTGATGAACGCGCTGTGGAGCCTACCCAACGGCGAGGGCCGCTCGGCTGATATTATGGAGCACATGCCAGAACCCAAGCCTGCTCTGACCACGCTGCTCACGTTTCTGAAGATTCTGAAGGAGAAAGGCTTCGTTGAGTCGGTGAAGATGGGGAAAGCCCAGCTCTTTTCAGCCCGCGTGAGCCGCGAAGCCTACACCCGCTCGTACATGACCGAAGTAAAGAACACCTTCTTCGGCGGTTCGCTGGCCTCGCTCGTTTCGTTCTTCGCCAAGAGCGAACAACTGAGCGACGAGGAAATCGAAGAAATCAAGAGAACAATAGAAAACCTGAAGCGATGATGACCGAATTTCTGACCTACGACCTGAAAGTGGCTGTGCTGCTGGCAGCATTCTACTTCTGCTACCGCCTGCTCATGGAGCGCGACACCACGCACAGGCTCAACCGCGCCGTGCTGCTCATGATGCTGGCACTATCGGTGGTGCTGCCGCTCTGCATCATCACCCTGCACGAAACGGTTTGGATTGAGATACAGCCCATGCCGGCAGAACTGCCTACTGGGACAGCCGTCATGCGCCAACAGCCTGCATCGGCCGACGTCAAGGCGCTGCTGACGAGCGTCCTGGGATGGATAATCGTAGCAGGAATGGCGGCACGCACAGCCTATCTGCTCTACACCTACTGGCAGCTGCGGCGGATGATAGCCTGCTGCGAACACCACACGCTGAGCGACGGCACGCCGATAGCCGTCAGCGACGAGCCTGTGGCACCCTTCTCCTGGATGAATACAATCGTCGTCAACCGACATGATTACGAGGAGCACAACTCGCTCCTGATAGAACATGAGCGAAGCCACATACGCCTGCACCACAGCCGCGACGTGGTATTCGTTGGAGCCCTTACGGTTTTACAATGGTTCAACCCCGTGGTATGGCTGCTTAGTCGCGACCTGCGCACCATCCATGAGTATGAAGCCGACGAAGCCGTTCTCTCGCACGGGGTCGACAAGGCCCAGTACTTATCCCTACTGATGACCAAGGCGACGGGCATCCAGGCCTGTGCCCTCGCCAACGGCATCAACACCAGCGAACTTAAAAAACGAATAGACATGATGATGAAAAGAAAATCGCCACGATTCAGTTGGCTCAAGGCACTCTATCTGGTGCCCATCGTCGCCCTGTCGCTGGCTGCCACAGCCGAGACGGTGACAGACTACAAAACGAAGCAGCCCCAGAAGAAGGTGGTTGTGAAGAAAGGCCGCAAGAACGGACAAGTGAAAATCAACGGCACTACCGTCATTAAGATCAACGGTACAGCCGACGAAGCAAAGGAGGAGAAGAAGGTGCAGCAGGCTCAGAAGCCCTACAAGGTGCATGGTACTGTCGAATATCAGGACTCTGACATCGTGAAGAAAACAGCAGAAGAAGACAAGGTCTTCGACGTAGTAGAGGTGATGCCTCAGTTCCCTGGCGGTATGGTAGAATTGCTAAAGTGGCAGGCTATGAACATCAAATATCCTGCCGACGCGCAGAAGTGGGGCGTGACGGGCCGCTACTTAGTGCAGTTCATCGTCGAGAAAGACGGCACGCTGAGCAATGCCAAAGTAGTGAGAGGCAAAGCCAAAGAACAGGACGGCCCGACCGCAGTCGGCATCTTTATGGCGATGAACAAGCTGGAAGGTCAGGAAGCCGAAGCCAAGGTACAGGGCGTCAAAGCCGGCATACAGGCCATCGAGAACGAGTGTCTGCGCCTGATTTCGGCCATGCCCCAATGGTCACCCGGCCAGCAGAACGGCAAGCCCGTACGCGTCAAGTTCACGCTGCCCGTCAACTTCCGGCTGCAATAGGCAAATATTTCGTATAACATGTGTTAAGTACGCGAGCGACCTGCTGTGAAGCAAGTCGCTCGCGCTGTCTTGTGGTGTTTCGAGCGTAGTAGCTCCTTCCGCCGAGATTGGTTACGTGAATCCAGGCGATTCATTACGTGAATCGGGTCGATTTGTTACGTGAATCGGGTCGATTCATTACGTGAATCCAGGCGATTGGCTAAGCCTATTTCCTGAGCACCGCCCTGATGACGAACCAGGCGTGCTGCAAGGCGGTGGAAATGAGGCCGTAATGGCTCTTCATCACGCGAAATCGCTCCAGCAGCGAAGCGCGATGGTTCTGCGTGGTCTGCCCCTCTTCCAGATAGAGCGCCGTAACGATGCCGATGGGCACGAGCGGAAGATTCATGCGCTCGGCCTCGCGCATCACACGGATGCACCAGTCTACGTCGGCCGAATAGCGATAGCGCGTGTCGTACTGCAGGTTCTTGGCTATGTCGGTACGGGCGTAGAAAGCCTGATGGCACACGAGCATGCCCTCGCGAAACGAGCGCCACGACAGTCCTTCGGCAGGCGGCTGCAGTCGGCGATGACGCAGGAAGCGGCGCTCCTGGTCGATGATGTCGGTCTCGCCGTAGAGCACGGCAGGCAGCTCGCCGCTTGGCAGTTCGTTCAGGTGACAACGGCGGGCTATCTGCTCCAGCGTGTCGTCGGCAGGGAAACTGTCGCCCGCGTTCATATATATTATATAGTCGCCCGACGCCTGCGTCAGTCCTTTGTTCATCGCGTCGTAGATGCCATGATCGGGCTCCGACTGGATAATCACCTTGTGGCCAAGCCCCAGCTCGTCGCTCTGCTGCTTGTAGGCCTCAGCCAGCCTGAGGGTGTCGTCTTTCGATGCCCCGTCGATAATCAGATGCTCCACGCCCTCATAGCTCTGCTTGAGCACGCTCTGCAGCGTGGGCTGCAGCACGGCCTGGGCGTTGTAGGTAATGGTAACTACAGAAAAACGTGTCATAGCTTGAAGTGTTTATGTGCGATGGCTTGCTGATAGACTTCTACGTAGCGCACAGCCACGCTCGATGGCGAATAGTTCTGGGCCACCTTGCGCAGGCATTCGCTGCGCAGGGATTCGCGGTCGGCCTCGAAGAGCGTCCAGCGAATGCCGCGTGCCAAGTCGTCGGCATCACGATAGGCTGCCACGTAGCCGTTGCGCCGATGGTCAATCTCCTCTGGGATGCCGCCCACCTTGAAGCCCACGCTGGGCACGCCGCAGGCCATAGCCTCCATAATGGTGTTGGGCAGGTTCTCGCTGAGCGAGGGCAGCACAAACAGGTCTACGGCATTGTAGATGCGCGCAATGTGCCGCTCGTCGCTCACGTAGCCCAGGGCGAAAGACTTGAACGGCAGCAGCGAGGCCACCTCGTCGGCATCTTCTCCCAGAATGACCACGCCCGTATTCTCCACCATTTCAGGATACTGACTGGCCAGCTGGCGGCATGCGTCCACCAGATAATTCATGCCCTTGTAGGGGTTGGTGACCCGCTGACAGACAAAGAGCAGCAGATGCAGGTCCTGCGGCAGCTGCTCGCTGAGCCGCGCTTCGGCCTGAGAGGCTGGGCGGAACACGCGCGTGTCGATGGGGTTGGGAATGCTCGTCACGATTTGTCCATGCAGCAGCGCGCTGCTCTTAGCCTCGCCTTCGAGCCAGCGGCTGCAGGCCACGAACGTGATGTTCTGCCCGTCGAGCATGCGTTGCTTGCGTCGCCACACGCGAGCTGAAAGGTCGCGCGACGATCCTCCGCCAGGCAGGTATGGGCATTGCCGGCAGCCCGTAGTGAAGTTACGACAGTCAAGCGTCAGATGGCAGATGGACACAGCAGGCCAGATGTCGTGCATCGTCCACACCACAGGCTTGCCTGAACGCAGGATGCGGCGGATGCCATCGGTAGAGAGCATGCCTTGATTGACCCAATGCAGATGCACAACGTCGGCATCGCGAAACTCCGGCAGGCGCGTAATGTCGTTGCCCACATTGGCAATATCGAGCGAAAACAAGTTGACTTTCGAAAAGTGAAGGTGAAGAAAAATCACGAATCGCTCCCAGAGGAAGCACCACTTGGCGCGCAGTTTGCCAGGCAAATCAACCACCTGCAGGTCGTCGGTCTGCTTGTCGCGCACCAGCATACGGGCCTTCACGCCGTTATTGCTCAGGGCCTCCATGAGCCTGTGCGCCGCAACGGCAGCACCTCCAGCCCTCTCGCTTGTGTTTACAATCAATACTTTCATACGTAGTGCAAAGGTACTACGAATTTATGAAATATGCATTAAAAAATGGAAATATTTAGTTGTTTGCGGACACAAAGGGTTGATTTACGTCAAGAATGACGTGTTTTTATTCATTATTTTGCCCATAAGTATTGCGTAAACGAGAAAAACGTTGTACCTTTGCATCGTCAATTTAGGTTTTTAGTTATTGGTAAAAAAGAAAGTTTTCAACTGTAGGATAACAGGTGGTCGCTGTGAAGCTCCCATTTAAACTTTCAAATTTTTAGTCCTATTGGGCTGAAAATTTCTTTCATAGAAAAAGGATTTTTAGTTAAACATAGGCTTGTGATGCTGCTGCTCGTGATGGGTAGCAGCATCCTTTTTGATGCCTATGCTTCCTGTTACTGCTTATTGACAGCCTCAACGTAGGGGCGCAACACTTGCGCCCAAATGGCATAGCCGTCGCTGTTCAGGTGAAGTCCGTCGACGGTAAGCTCCATTCGCAGCGAGTTGGTGCCCTCGATGACGAGGCGGGGGAAGATGTTGACGAAGGGAATGTCGAGCCCGTAGCAGTAGCTGCTCAGCATGTCGTTGATGACGGGAACGTCGTCCGTACGCCCGTCGAGCGTCTTCCATCGGCCCGTCGACTCGTTGAAGGGCAGCATGCTCTGCACGAACAGCTTCGTCTGCGGAGCCTCGGCACGAATGGAGTCGATAACCTCGCACACCCGCTCGAACACCTGTTCTGGCAGCAGCTTATGACTCAAATCATTGGTGCCGCACATGAGGAAGATGGCCTTCGGATGCTTCGACAGGATGGTGTTCAGACGCGCCAGGATGCCCACAGCCGTGTCGCCCGAGATGCCTCGATTGCTCACGTTATCGGCACCCAGCAGCATCTGCCAGCCGCCATGATAGCCGGCATTCTCTGTCAGGCTGTTGCCCAGCATCACGATGGTGTTCTCATCAATATCGTTCATCGTTGCAAACTCAGCCATCCTTGCGTCGTAGTGCTTGCCAAACTTTGATTGTGCCTGCCCCCCCACGAAGCTCGACAGCAACATGGCTACCATCAAGCAGAACTTACTCTTTCTTTTCATATCCCATTTTTTTCAAGATTGCATTTGTCTCCCTGACGCATTTCTGCGTGCCCTTGATAGAATAGCCAGGACCGCCTGCCCAAATGCGTATGGCTTTATCGTAGTCGTTCGCCTTGTTGTAGACCGACATCACGATAATAAACATCTCTTTCGATTTCTGAATGCTCTTGCGGTCGGCCAGGGTGTAGCGTGTTTTCTCGCCACGACTCATCAGAATGTTGTTGACGCCACGCACCAGTAGGGGTGATATCTGCATGGGACCCAGATAGGATCCGCATTTGGCGTTGACGTTACCTCCGCTCTCATGCTGTATGATAGCATCCATCAGCGGGTTCCAGTATTCCATGACATCGACAGAGTCTTTTTGTGCCATAGACGGCAATGTAAGCGCCAGTCCCAGGAGGAGCATTGCCAGTTTAGTCCTTGTTTTCATTCTTGTTACCTTTTAGTTATTAGACTTTAGAATTGGAAATAGATGAACGGCTGAATAGTGCTGCTCTTGACCTGAATGACCAGATAGATGGCCACCACCAAGGCCAGCCATTGCAGCACGAAGCCGCCCCACGAGAAGAGACGCACCATGCGGTCGCGCCACAGATAGGAAGCAAAATGGCTCAGATAGCCCAGTCCCATCAACAGAAATACATATTTATAGCCTGTGAGCACGCCCCAGAGCAGACTGCCGTGGAAATGGGCGAAGATCTGGCTGATCATGAGCATGCTCTTATCGAACGAAGTATTGCGGAAGAAGATGAACGTGAAGCAGATGAAGTGGAACGTAAGCAGCATGGCCCCCACGCGTTTCAGTCCGTGCGAGTAGTAGTGCTTGTCGTGATGCAGCACCTCCGTGCGCAGAAACTTATGGGCAGCCAGCGCCAGGCCGTGCATGCCGCCCCAGGCCACGAAGTTCAAACTGGCTCCGTGCCAAAGTCCGCCAATGAGCATCGTCACGATGAGGTTCACGTACGTACGAACCTTTCCCTTGCGGTTGCCGCCCATCGAGATGTAGATGTAGTCGCGTATCCACGTAGAAAACGACATGTGCCAGCGATGCCAGAACTCGCTGACGCTCGTGCTCACGTAAGGCGAATCGAAGTTCTGCGGGAAGTGGAAGCCCAGCAGCAGGGCTATACCGATGGCCATATCGCTATAGCCAGAGAAGTCGCAATAAATCTGAAGCATGTAGCCATAGATGCCCATCAGGTTCTCCACCCCTGAGTAGAGCCCTGGGTCGTCGAAGATACGGTCGACGAAGTTCAGGCTGATGTAGTCGCTGATGACGCACTTCTTGATGATGCCCGCAATGATATAGTAGACGCCACGCCCCATCATTTCGCTCGTGACGTGGGGCACCCGCCTGATCTGGGGCACGAAGTCGCGCGCCCTGACGATAGGGCCTGCCACCAGCTGTGGGAAGAACGACACGTAGAAGGCGTAGTCGAGCAACGACCCCACAGGTTTCAGCTGCCGGCGATAGATGTCGATCGTATAGCTCAGGCTCTGGAAAGTAAAGAAGCTGATGCCCACAGGCAGGAAGATGTCCAGCGGCTGGAAGTTGCTGCCAATGCAGTCGGCAATCATCTTGCCGAAGAAGTTCGTGTATTTGAAGTAGCACAGCAGCCCCAGGTCTACGAGCAAGCTCACGGTGAGCATCAGCTTCATGAGCCACTTGCGGCTCTTTCCCTGCTGCTCGGCATAAAGCCGCGACCCCAGCCAGTAGTCGCTCGCAGTCACAATGGCCAGCAGGAAGAAGTAGTGGCCGCTGCTCTTATAATAGAAGTAGTAGGAGAAGAGCGTCACGAAGAGCAACCGCAGCGTGGTCTTGCGCTCCAGCAGATAGTAGCACAGCGTGAAGCCCAGGAAAAGGAAGAGGAAGAGCGAAGTGCTGAAGAGCAAGGGCTCTTCAGGGTTGTAGGTGAACTGCCTCAACAGGGATTCTGCGATTTCTCTCATGCTTCCTTATCTTATCGTTTACTCGGTGGCGTTGGCGCGCCTGTAGTTCTCCACACCAGCCAGGATTGACTGGAAGAAGCGGTCGGCCACCACCTTACCACCCTTAAAGCTCATGTGGGTATAGTCCTTGGCTGCCCAGCCTTTCTCCACAAACTCTTTCATGCTGCCCGGTCCGCCCATCACGTCGACCATGCTGATGAAGCCCACGCCCAGTTCGGCAGCCATCTTACGCTGGGCCACCGCCAACCGCTGCAGGCCCTTCATGGGCTGCAGTCCGCCCGACGAACGCTGCACGCGGTCCGACACGCTTGCAATGAGAATGCTCGACTCAGGATAGGCAGCGCGAAGGTGCTCGACGGCTTTCTTCAGCCGCTTGGTATAGGCTTCACATTGCGCCACGCTGCCGTTGCCGCCGATGGCATTCAGGCCATACTGCACGATGATGAGGTCGTAGGGTCTGTACTTTCCTATCTCTCGAAGTGTGGTGGCAGGAATATCGGCAATGGTGAAACCAGCCGAGCCGCGCATGCTGAAGTTATCGAGCGACACGCCATAGTCTCCGTCAAGGGCTACACCCATGAGCTGCATACGACTGTTGGCACTCGGAAAGCGGAACTGCACGCTCTTCAGCTTGCCGCTGGCAACGATGGCCTGCACCTCTGCCGAACCGCCTCGCTCCATGCTCTCGGCCTCGCCGCCATTCTTCACTACGCTCACGGTCTGCGTGGCTGGTGAACGGAAGAAGAGCGTAGCCCTTCCCCACTCGCCCAGATGTGATTTATAGTTCGTGCCCGTCAGCTTCAGCTGTGCGCCAGCCGAGGCTACATAGTAGCGCTGGCTGATGGCCTGCAGCGAACTGTTGAAGGGCTTCTTGGTGACAACGAACTCCTGCATGCCTGAGTAGTTGGTCTTCACCGTGGGCCTGTATCCGCTCAGCGAGCCACCACAGTCCACCCATCCAGGGCCTTGACCGCCATACTTGGCTTGCAGGTCCTCGCGCAAGTCGCAGGTCATGATGTCGCCCTCGATAAAGGAGTCGCCAAAATAAGCAATGTGTATAGAGCTCTGATGGTCGGCATGCAACAGCTTTTCGTAGATGTGGTCCATGCCGCCAGCCTTTCCTTCTGCAAAGTCTTCGATGAGCACCACCCCCTTGGGATGATAGGGCACGAAATGCTTCTTCGCAGGCTTGGGCGGTTCAGGCACGACATCTGCCACTACGGCCTCATCTTCTACCTCAGGCAACACGTCGCTCAGCAGGTTGACGGGCCGCAGCTCCATCCCCTCAAAGCTCAGTGCCGGCAGGAAATGCATGGCCAGCAATGCTGCCACAACCATACCAACGAGTGCAAATACTTTTGCATTAGAATTCATGTTCTGTCTATGCTCCATTTGAGAATTCGGCTGCAAAATTACTCAAAAAATACCGAATACGTGCATAAACTACCAATTTCTTTGCTTTTATTCCGCTCCGTCGGCCGCTTCTGAGGGTTGCTCGGCAGGCACTTCGGCCGTCGTTTTCGGCTGTTCGGCAGCAGCTGCCGCAGGGGCAATACTGTCGGCCGGCTCGGCTACGGCGGGAGCAACGATGCCGTCTTTCTGCGTGAGGAAGCGGGCATAGCTGCGGCAGATGTGCGATGAGCAGGCCGAGAAGATGTTGTTGGCAAAGAGAATGTCGGTGATGTGGTTGTCGGCAACGTAGGCCTTCATGTTCTTCGTGAAGTAGCGATAGTCAACGACGTGCACCTCT
The DNA here is from genome assembly GCA_902771785.1 of uncultured Prevotellaceae bacterium. Taxonomy (GTDB): domain Bacteria; phylum Bacteroidota; class Bacteroidia; order Bacteroidales; family Bacteroidaceae; genus Prevotella. The sequence goes on along the minus strand of CACXYH010000032.1, from coordinate 6,146 downwards.
TCGAACGAGAAGAACAGGTAGCCGGGAATGGCATTGCCGAAGCTGTCCTTCAGAATGAGCACTCGCCTGCCGTTCTTCGTTCCAGTCGTCACGCGCGTAATGCGGGTGTCGGCACCCATGAAGGTGCAGTAGGCGCCGCCGCTGCCATCGCCGTATTTATAGAAGAAAGGCCCTTTTTGCGGCTCCGACTCGCCGGTGACGTGGTAATCCTCGTCTATCGTGTAGTTGGTGTAGGTAGTGCTATAGTCGATGCCGCGCGGCGTAAAGTAGACGAAGTCCTCTGGCGCATTCTTCACGGCGATGTCCTGCGAGTAGCCATACATGCTCCCCACGAAGCGATGCACCACGTGGCGATCGTAGCTCGAGAGGTCGCGGAAAGGCACTCCAGCCACCTGAGCAAACGTCTGTGCAGCATAGTAGGCGCCGAGCGGAGCCCAGTGGTGGTCGGTGCGCAGGTAGATGTCCTCATCAACATGCTCGCCCAGCACGCTGCGAATCTCCACAGGCTTCACCCCAGGCAGCAGACGAGCATGCACGTTGTCGATGGTGGCGCGTGCCGAGCGCGTGCGACTGCGCACTTTCTCCGGACAATAGTACTCGATGGCCGTAGGGATGACCATGCAGTACACCTGCACACGCCCATCGAACGCCTGATAGTAGAGGTTGGCAGCCTCGGCATAGCCACTGCCCGCGCTGGCCGACCCGCTAAAGGTCATCAGGGCCCGCACGTTGGGACCAGTGCCCATGATGATGATGCCCGCATTGGCTATCTTGGCCGTTCCGTCATAGGGCAATGCGTCGGCCTTGCCGCGCGCGTTCTGGCAACTGTCGGTGCCTATCGTTTCCTGCGGGTTGGCGGTCGGAGCGTGGAAGCTGACGTTCTCGTCTGATGTCGTCACGCGCATCCAGTCCTTCAGCAGCATGCTGAGCTCCATGAAGCGGTCGCGATAAGGCTCGCTGTCGCTGAACCACGCCGACACGTCGCGGGTAAACGAGCCGTCGGCCACCTTCGCCCACGAGAAGTCGGGAAACTTCTTCAGCTCGCGCTTCTCCAGTTCTGAGAATGTGCTGCGCGGAAACATATTGAACACCACCGCCAGCCCAACTGCTGCCAGTGCCACAATCGCAATATATAGTCTGTCGTGTCTCAACCCCAAATATCTCTTATCTCTTATCTATTATCTCTCTCTTATCTCTCTCAGAATCTCGTATAGATGAAAGCATTGTTAGTAGCTCCCACCAGCAGGGCCACGCTCAGCACGAGCAAAGCCAGCGACAGGGCCACCCGAATGGCGAGCATAGCCGTCTGGCCGGCACCCTTCTTCGCTGCAACAAGGCGGGCCATGAGCTCGCCGCCCTTCTTTCTCACAGGCATGCACAGCACCACCGCCATCACCCAGAGCCAGAAGTTGTCGGTGAGGGCGCTCACCGACACGAAGTCGTTGAAGCGCGGCCCCATTCCAGCCAACGAGCGGAAGAACACAAGCATGCGGTCGAAGTCGTCGAAATAGAAGATGCCCCACCCCACTACCACCAGCAGCAGGCTGTAGGCATGGAGCAGCGCGGGCGGAATGCGGTCGGCAACACGCAGCAGCGTGTGCTTCTCGAGCATCACGATCAGTCCGAAATACACGCCCCAGATGATGAAGTTCCACGAAGCGCCATGCCACATGCCCGTGAGAAACCACACCACAAGAATGTTCACCGCCTGATGACGACGGTTGCCGCCCATGGGAATATAGACGTAGTCGCGGAAGAAGCTGCCCAGCGACATGTGCCAGCGGCGCCAGAACTCAGTAATCGAGCGGCAGCAGTAAGGATGGTCGAAGTTCTCGTTGAAGTGAAATCCCAGGCAGCGGCCCAGTCCGATGGCCATGTCAGAGTAGCCCGAGAAGTCGAAATATATCTGCAACGTGAAGGCCAGCACGCCCATCCAGGCGCCCGTAGTCGATAGGTCGCTGAGCCCGCCGGCAAGAAACTGGTCGGATATTTCGCTCAGCTGGTTGGCCAGAATCACCTTCTTGCCCAGACCTCTGAGGAAGCGGAAGATGCCGTCGGCCAGGTCTTCGGCCGACACGTGGCGGCCGGTAATCTCGTGAGCCACCGTGCCATAGCGCACGATAGGGCCGGCAATGAGCTGGGGAAACATCGAGATGTAGAGCAGCAGATTCATGAAACGCCGCTGCACGGGCGACTCGCCACGATAGACGTCAACAAGATAAGAGATGCTCTGAAACGTGTAGAAGCTGATGCCGATGGGTAGTGCAATGGTAGGAGCGCCGATGCTGATGCCCAGCCCCGCCAGCGTCTCGACGAAGAAGCCCAGATACTTGAACGTGCCCAATATCAGCAGGTTGCCCGCCAGTCCGCCTACGAGTGCCCATTTGCGGGCTTTGCCCTCCAGCGCCCCGATGCCCCGGCCCGCCAGATAGTTCAGCAGCACGCACAGCAGCATCAGAAACACGTAGACCGGTTCGCCCCAGGCATAGAACAGCAGCGAAAACGCCACCAGCACCAGGTTTCTCGCCTGCAGCCGGCTGTCTCCGCCCTCGGCCGGTGCCCATCGGCGGTCTATCTGCACTCCCAGCACATAGCACAACGCAAAGGCGGGCAGGAACGTAAAGAGGAAAAACAAATCAGAGAACACCATACTCAGCGCATCATCTTCAGCTTTCTGGCCACCAGATAGCCGTTGCGGCGCGCGCCGGCCTCGTTGGTGTGGGTGCCATCCTTAGTATACGTCTTCTTCACCCGCTCGCGAGCCGCATAGACGCAGCCCTCGCGATCCATGCGAACCACGCCCAGCGCCATCCGATGGGCACACTCCTCGATGACGTCGCCCACCTTCGTGATGAGCAGAGCAGGAGCAGCCGTCGACTGCAGGGGCGTCAGCAGCACAATCTGTGCCTGGGGAAACGCCTCCATCAGCAGCTCGCAGCCGTAGCGCACCGAGCGGGCCAGCGTCAGCTCGTGGCTGGGCAGTTCGCCCGTCAGCAGCCCGTCCTGCTGGCTGAAAGCCTCGTCTACCGAACGCGAAAACGCCTGAGGGCGCTTGTCGGCAAACCACGCGTCGTTCGTTCCGGCAGCAACTATAATCAGGCCGGGCACCGGCTGCAGGCCCTCCTTGCAGGCCTGTTTCAGCCGCTCTATCTGGTTGTACACCACGTTGTCGTTGCCCAGCACGCCGATGTTCTCCGTCAGGTTGCGCTTCGTCGTCGGGGTATTCGTCCAGGTGGCGCCGCTGCGTGCGTAGCTACGGCACGAGGCAGGCCCGAAGGCCTCCTTAAACCACGTGTTCCAGCCTTCCGGCTTCGAGCAGTCGTCGCCGCCCAGCCATGTGTTCGAGTCGCCTAATATGACCACATGCAGCGGCTCGCCCTGCACCTGCAGCGCGGCCAACAGCAGCATGAGTATCAGATACAGATTTTTCTTTTTCATTCGTATCGTCGATAAACGGCTGCAAAAATACTCAAAAAAAACGAAAAACGCTTACTTTTTTGCCCTTAATCTTCCTTCCGCGCTCCAAAAGTACTTTCATTTCTTTTTGATTGTGAACTCCACTTTTTGTATTGCGCGTTTATAGACATTGCAGAGGATGAGGGCATAGCGCAGCGTTTCGCCCTGCGGCATCGATTGCTGGACGTGGGCCATCTCGCTCTCGGTCAGTATGTTCTTGAAGAGGAAGCTAGAATGACCGCCCGGCACAAAGCGTATCTCATCTGTAAGCGGTGAAAGGACGTAGGCGTAGGTTGCCTGATAACGGGCACCTGCCTGCCATAGCGGATGGCTCTTATCGAGAATATTCTCCAAGTAGATTTGTGCATGCTTGTCAAATTCGGGTGTAGGCGTGCCATCGGTGTATGTCACCTTGCCATCGGCATCTACCAGATATTCACCTCCTTTGGCTATGGCATACTTCTCTACCGGGCACTGCTGCTCATACTCGATGTCGGCTTCACTCCTTACTTCTTTCTCCACAGGCTCTACCACCTCCTCCACTTTCTTGTCGGCGAGGATGCGCACAAGCTCGTATGTACGGTTGCTAGCATCCTGGGGAGGATTGGCCAGAATAGTCCGCTTCACGCGCAGCACGTATTCATGACCTCTTTCGTAAGTAAAACCCTTAACTTCGCTGAAGTACAGGTTCTGCCATCGGCCCGGCTCATCCTCTGTCATCACCCGCATGCACTCAATGGGATGCTCTCCCATACTGTCGAAGAGATTGTACATCACGCCTGGCTCTGCTGAAACATTCATGATAATTTCCTTGGTAATGTCTTTGTCGTCATCGTCGCTGCTGCAAGAAGCGAGGGAGAAGGCAGCAAGCATCACAAAGGCACCGATTGCCAAAGGCCAAGAGCGAATCTCCAGATTTTCATTGTTCTCATTTCAATTATTCTCTATTCTGTTGTTAATGTTTCTATCCGATAAACACCGAAAACAGAAAATCTTGCACCACTGGGCGTTAAATGTTCTTAAACAGGGGAAAGACAGCGTCGGCACTTAAGGCCGACAACTGCCCGTAGTCGCAGGGACAAGTACTTGGGTCTGACGGCTGCTATACCCAGGTGCCTGTCCCCACGGCTATTTCGAGAGCCGGATATTTTTATCGTCATCTACTACAAGTATCATCTTGCTAATTTTGATAATTTACAATTTATCCTACAGACCAGCCAGCCTCTTAAGCCACATGCCAAAGAACCTGTCGTAAACTATGTAGCCCTGTTTGGTATCGTAGAACAGAAACTCTTTGTCTTGGAGCGACTTCAATGCCATTTTGATACTACTGGGAGCAGGGAGTTGGTGACGGAGGATGAAGTCGAGCGACGTGGGGGCGTTGACCTTACCCTCGCAGGCGATGGCAGTCAGCAACTGAGCCTGGTTGTCGGTCAGCAGATTGTAGTTGGACTGGTAGTTTATCTCCTGTTCATGCAGAATCTTGTCTGTTGCCCTGAATATATCTTCCTGGTCAAGCTTACCCTTTGGTGTACGATAAAGACGGTTGAGGATTTTTTGTACATACCACGTCTGACCGTCAACCATATCATACAAGTAGATGAAGGCTTCCTCAGACATTTCTCGCTTCTGCTGCGCAAAAAAGCTGTTGGCAAATGCTCTATAGACATTAGCATCTATGGTGCCTATCGTCATGATTTGTGAACTGTTGAAGAACGGGTGCTCTGGCGACATGAACATGTCGGCCAATAGGTGTTGTTGGCTACCCGAGAAGATGATATGTACGTTGGGAACAAACTGTATGATTGAGCGTATGAATGCGTCAGCACCTATCTCGGCATAGTGGCTCACCTGCTGAAACTCATCAATAGCCAGATAGCATTGCCGTCCCGACTCTTTCATATATTCGAACACCTGCTGGAGTGTGTCGCGGGCTCTTTCGGAAGTTACAGACACACTGAAAGTAGGCATGCCTGTAATAGGATCCTGACTCATCGTTGGCCGTAGGGCAGACACGAAACCATTGAGTTTCCTCATGACCGACTGTGAGGGGGAATCGAGTTTCCCGATGACGGCATTGGCTATGAACTGTACCATCTGGTTGAAGGTCTTTGTCGAGAAGATGTCCACATAGAAGCAATGCACATTTTTGTCCCTTGCTTTCATCCGTTCAAAGGCATGGCTTATCAGTCCAGTCTTACCGATGCGCCGGGGAGCCATTAGCGTCACATTGCTGCCGTTGACAAGCGCACTAATTAGTTCTTCCGTCTCCTGCTCTCTGTCGCAGAAGTATTCCGGACCAAAATAGCCATACTCAGGAAAAGGGTTTTCTAATTTCATATTTTACGTTTCATATTTTATGAAATGCAAAATAACAAATATATCTGCAAATATGCAAGGAAGGTATCCGATAATTAATCATAATTAACTCTTTGCCGAAGCACCAGAGATTGACATGTTGTTCATGTTCTCCATCGCCTGCTGCTGGTCGCGCTCGTTCTCGAAATCGATATCAATAAAGGGCAAAACCACCACACCGTCAAACAATTCCTTGACGGCTTGGGTATGACGGCTGCTATACCCCAGGTGCATGTCCCCACGGCTATGGGAATGCTCAGCACAGTTTTTTCATCGGGACAAATGACTACCTATAATGTTTATCAATTGAAGATTCATGAATTTCTCTCTAT
>CACXYH010000031.1 GCA_902771785.1 uncultured Prevotellaceae bacterium | reverse complement strand
TTCATATATTGAACGTTAAAATATTTAAGAGATTGTAAGGACTCTCTTCTCAATCTGCAAAATTAAAGTAGGGGAGGGGCAGGGGTGGGGTCAGTAACTTCTTCACATGACATTATATTACTGACCCCACCCCGTAACCCCTCCCCTACATGGGAGGGGACTCCTGCGCCAAACAGTCAACCATGTTTTCGGACCGATCCCATAAAGCTGCGAGGGGAACTACTTGGGCCGATTCGGCAGGCAGACACAGGAACTACTTGGGGCCGATTCGGCAGGCAGACACAGGAACTACTTGGGGGCCGATTCGGCAGGCAGACACAAAAAAGCTGCGAGGGGAACTACTTGGGGCCGCTTCGGCAGGCAGACACAATAAAGCTGCGGGGGAACTACTTGGGGGGCTGGTTGCGGCCCCAAATAATTCCCGCGCGCTTGTTTTCCTTTTCAGGCTATCCCCTTAGTTTGCAGGCTCTGCGGGAGCCTCAGCGGCAGGAGCTGCGGCAGGTGCTGCGGGAGCCTCCTGCGTCTGGCTGGCACCAAATCCGGGCAGGTTGTTGGGATTGGTGACGGGGTTCTCGATGTTGTCGATGATGGTCTTCTCGTGGATAGCCTGGGGTGCTACGTAAGCACAAGCCACGCTGAATACTACCATGAAGGCGGCGAGGCCCCAGGTGGTCTTCTCGATGAAGTCGGTGGTCTTGCGAACGCCGCCAATCTGGTTGTAAGATGCGAAGTTAGAGGCGAGACCGCCACCCTTCGACTCCTGGATGAGCACGATGCCAATCATGAGCACGGATGCAACCACGATAAGAATTACAAATAATGTGTAAAGTCCCATGTTTTTTTACTATTTTTTGTTGTTAATAATGATTAATTTCTCTAAGAAGCGAATTTGGTCTGCAAAGTAAGCGTTTTTTTTCGGATATTGCAAACTTAATCGCTTAATAATCTCTAAAGCCTTCGAATATCTGCCCTGTTTGATGTAAATTCGAGCCAAAGTCTCTGTAAAATACTCTCCGCTGGGGCTGTTTGTGCCTTCGCCGCCTTCGGTTTCGTCGTTTTCCTCTTCTTCGAGCTCGGGTTTCAGCACGGGGTTCTCGTTGAGCACGATTTTTCCGCCCTGCTCGTTGTTGATGAACGAGTCGATGAGGTCTTGTCCCTTGAGCTGCGGCGCGTCGGCGGCGGGCTTCTGCTCGTCGTCCTCCTCGTTCTCGCTCTCGAGCAGATAGGCCACGTAGTCGATGGCAGCATCGGCGGGTGTGGGCTTGCGCTTGGGTCCCTTCGGCTGGGGCTCCTCCTCCTTGGGTATGGAGTCGAGGAACGAGTCGATGAGCGTCAGCGTGCGGTTTCCGCCCTTCGGCTGGGGCTTGGCGGCAGGTGCGACTGTGGTGCCGGCAGGGGCTGCTGCGGCTGGCTGAGCGGGCTTTGCGGGTTGCGGCTTGCGCAACTGGTAGTGGGCAGCCTCTATCATCTGGAAGAGCATGCTGCGGTCGGTGATGTAGATGGCGGCTCGGCGCAGTTCCTCGTCGAACGAGGGGTCGTGCAGCAGGTTGAGGTTCTGCAGCATGAGCAGGCGGGCCGACTGGAAATAGGGGTAGAGGGCCACCATCGAGCGCAGTTCGTAAAGCGTGTCGCGGTCGAGCCTTTCCGGATGCTCTATGAGTTCTACTATATCCATTGTCATCATACGCTCTTACCAATTAGCTACGGTTGCATTAAATATCTGGCTGACGATGTCTTTCACCATCTGGCTGACGAGCTCTTCCTGCACGGCATTGAGGCTGAGCTTCGAGTCGTAGGACTGCGAGGCGGTGAACTGCTTCTCGAAGTCCTCCTCGTGGTTGGTGTTGTTGACGAAACGCACGTTGACCGTCATCGAGAGTTCCACCAGCGCCGAGCTTCCTTCGGCCGATACCGACTTGTTTCGCTGCTCGTAGCGGGTGATTTCGCCGTCGAGCTTCAGGTCGCCGTTGCGCTTCACCTGGGTCAGCTTGGTGTGGTTGGCATATTCGTCCTTCAGCTGGTTATTGAACATGTTGCCCATCGGTCCCCAGACGTAGTTCGAGCGAATGGGGAAGTCGGATATCTGTATCGACTTCGTCTTCGTGTAGTCGATGCTGGAGCCGTTGAAGCTGTATTCGGTCGAGAACAAACCGAGGTTGAGCTTGCAGGCCGTGAGCGCCACGAGGGCGAAGGCCACGCATGCTGCTGTGCGCGCGAGTTTATTTATTGTCGAGTCCATATTGCTTCAGTCTTCTGTATAGCGTTCTGTCGCTGATGCCCAGCTCCTGTGCGGCCTTTTTGCGGTTGCCGTTGTTGCGGTCGAGCGCCTTCTCGAGCATCTGCCGCTCCAGGTCGTTCAGGTTCAGGTTCTCCTGCTCGGGTGCCGGCTCCACGTATTCTTCGGCTACGGCGTCCTCGGCCGTGCTGATGGGCGTCAGCGGAGCGATGGGGCTGATGGGCGCCAGCTGTGTGGCCGCTACGGGGGCGGCGGCGCCGCTCTGCTGCACGTCGTCGAGCTGCTTCTTCAGCTGGCTCATCTCGCGCCGCATGTCGTTCACGTTGCCTCTGAGCTCAAACAGGATTTTGTAGAGTATCTCGCGCTCGCTCTCGAACGAGTGGTCGCCTGCCCCACCCTGCTTCACCACCGTGAGCTGCGTGCTCTCCCTGTCCTGCGGAATGAAGCGCGACAGGATTTCAGGCGTGATGGTGCGCTCCTTGCTGAAGATGGATATCTGCTCGGTGACGCTCTTCAGCTGCCGTATGTTGCCCGGCCACTTGTAGCGCATCAGCATCTGCTTAGCCTCTTCGGTCAGCATCACGCGCTCCATCTTGTACTTCTCCGACATCTCCATCGCAAAGAGCCTGAACAACAGCACCACGTCTTCGCCACGCTCGCGCAGCGGCGGCATCTGAATGTTCACGCGGTTGAGCCTGTAGTAGAGGTCGCCCCTGAAGCGTCCCTCGCTGATGGCCTTCTCGATGTTGACGTTCGTAGCGGCCACGATGCGCACGTCGGTTTTCCTCACCTCGGTGGCACCAACGGGAATATACTCGCCGTTCTCGAGCACGCGCAGCAGGCGCGCCTGCGTAGCCATAGGCAGCTCGCCCACCTCGTCGAGGAAGAGCGTGCCCTTGTTGGCCACTCCGAAGTAGCCGGGCGAGTCGTTGATGGCTCCCGTAAACGAGCCCTTCACGTGTCCGAAAAGCTCTGAGTCGATGGTTCCTTCAGGAATGGCGCCGCAGTTGATGGCAAAATACTTCTCGCGTCGGCGCGGCGAGTTGTCGTGAATGATGCGCGGCAGGATGTCCTTGCCCACGCCGCTCTCTCCGATGATGAGCACGCTGATATCAATCGGCGCCACCTTCAAGGCGTCGTCGAGTGCATTATTAAGCGCCTCGCAGTTGCCTACGATGCCATAACGCTGCTTGATGTTCTGAAGTTCTGAGCTCTTCATCTCCTTGTGCTGCACAAAAGCACACTACTAGTCGTCGAGTGCAATCCCCTGTGTGTCGTCATGTGGACCTGGAGGGAGTCGAACCCTCGTCCGAACAAGGAAACCATACGCTTTCTACACGCTTATCCCAGCCTTCGTTTTCGAGCAACGGCAAGACCTGGGCCACCAACCGCTGCCTTATCCCCTAAAGCTTCACCTGGGCATCGGGGCCTGCCAAGGCTATTTCCGATTTAACCTGCGCCGCTTGATCTCCGGATTCGGAACAACATCCTCGGAGCGACGTCTCGTTCCTCCACCTTGTAGAGGAATTAAGCTATTAATCTACTGTACTTCGATTAAGCAGCGAGAGCATACTCATTGTTGCCAATTAATTTTCTGACCGCAGAGATTATGGAGCCTACAGTCGCCGCTCCGCGTGCTTACGTACCATTTCAACTCGCCGTCAAATCCAGTCAAGCCCATGGTCACATTTCTTGTTGCGCCTGCAAAGGTAAGCATTTTCTGCGTATCTAAGAAATATTTTCACGAATATTTCAGGTTATTTCACGATTTAGCCCGCTCTGCACTTTTTTGCAGCCCTCACATACAATATTTCTGCCGAATTGCGGTTATATGTAATAAAAGTAATGTACAGAAAGCAAATGAAACGGACAATGATCGTGATGCTCGCCCTCGCACTCTTCGCGGTGAAGGGGCGCGCACAGTCGGGTATGACCGACAACCAGGTGATGGACTACGTGATAGAGCAGAACGCACAGGGCGCATCGCGCCAGAAGATTGTCACCCAGCTCATGCAGCGCGGCGTGACCATCGAGCAAATCAGGCGCATACAGAAGAAATACCAGCGACAGATAAAAGACGGAGCACTTGGCGCAGAAGACATCACAGCAGGTTCGAAAGCCGTCAAGACCCGCATGCGCGAGGCCAACGGCGAGAAGCGTGCCGCAAAGAAAGAACGCGAGCAGAGCACCGTATCGCAATACCGCATCAAGGACAACCGCCCCAAAACCAAGCGAAACACCTACGACGACAACGACGAAAACTTCGTGGCGATGGACGAGGCGATGGACTTCATGATGCCCGACTCGCTGAAGTACTTCGACGACCGTGAAAAGCCAGAGAAGCGGAAGATTTTCGGACACGACATCTTCAACAATAAAGACCTGACCTTCGAGAGCTCCATGAACCTCGCCACACCCCAGAACTACCGGCTGGGCGCAGGCGACGAAGTGAACGTCGACATCTGGGGAGCCTCGCAGCAAAGCATCAGCGAAACCATCTCGCCCGACGGCACCATCAACATCGAAGGCTACGGCATCGTGCAGCTGGGAGGCCTCAGCGTGCAGCAAGCCAAGCAGCGCCTGCGCACCCTGCTCGGCCCGCGCTACCAAGACTCGCGCATCGACCTCACACTCGGACAGACGCGCACCATCAACATCAGCATCATCGGCGAAGTGAAGACACCAGGCACCTACACCATGTCGGCCTTCGCCACCGTCTACAACGCACTCTACATGGCCGGAGGCCCCAACGAAATCGGCACGCTGCGCAACGTGCAGGTGTTCCGTGACGGCAAGCTCCTCTCCAAGGTCGACGTCTACGACTTCCTGCTCAACGGCAAGCTGACGGGCGACGTCCGTCTGCAAGACAACGACATCATCACCGTGAGCCCCTACGAGTCGCTCGTCTGCATAGCAGGCAAGGTGAAGCGCCCCATGTACTACGAGATGAAGAACAACGAGAGCGCCGCCACCTTATTAAAATATGCAGGCGGATTCACGGGCGATGCCTATACAAAAGCCGTCCGCATCAACCGAAAGGCCGGCAACCAGTATTCCGTCTTCAGCGTAGGCGAGTTCGACCTGAACGGATTTAAGCTCATGGACGAAGACTCCGTCAGCGTCGACTCCACCCTCAACCGCTATCAGAACATGGTCGAGGTGAAGGGAGGCGTCTTCCGTCCAGGCATGTATCAGGTGGGCGGCAACATCAGCACCGTCAAGTCGCTCATCGAGGCCGCCGCAGGGCTCAAGGAGGAAGCCATCGGCCAGCATGCCGTCATGCACCGCATGAAGGCCGACAGAACGCTTGAAGTGCTGGGCGTCGACATCAACGGCATCCTCGAAGGCAGCGTGCCCGATATACCTCTGCGCAATGAAGACGTCATCTACGTGGCCAGCCGCCAGGAGCTCAACGAGCAGAAGACCGTCACCATTCATGGCGAAGTGGCCTACCCCGGCGTCTACCGATATGCCGAGAACGAAACCATCGAAGACCTCATCCTGCAAGCCGGCGGCCCCACCGAAGCCGCATCGCTTGCAAAAGTCGACGTGGCCCGCCGCATCATCGACCCGATGGCAACAGAAGCCAGCGACCAACTGGCTCAGACCTTCAGCGTTAGCTTGAGCAATGATTTCGCCATTAAAGGCGACTCTTCCTTCAAGCTGCGGCCGTTCGACGAAATCTACGTACGCCGTTCTCCCAGCTACAACGAACAGCAGAACGTGAGCATCGAAGGCGAGGTACAGTTTGCCGGCAACTACACCTTATCGAGCAGCGGCCAGCGACTAAGCAACATCATTCAGCAGGCTGGTGGGCTGACTAAGCGAGCCTATCCAGAAGGTGCCAAGTTGCTACGCATCATGACTCAGGAGGAGCGCGACCAGATGGAGACCATGCTGCGCACGGCCATGCGAAACTCTGGAAGCGACTCTATTGACGTTAAGAAACTACTCACGATGGCAACCTTCCCCGTTGCCATCGAACTCGACAAGGCGCTCGAGCATCCAGGCAGTGACGATGACCCAATATTGCGCGAAGGCGACCGTATCGTGGTTCCACGCTACACCAGTACCGTGAGCATCAACGGTGAGGTGCTCTATCCGAACACCGTACGTTACAAAGAAGGCAAAAAAGCCAAGTACTATATTGATCTCGCCGGCGACTATACCAGCTCGGCCAAAAAGAATAAGACCATCATCATCTACATGAACGGAATGGTGGCCAAGGCCGACCGCAAGCACCGCCCCGCCCCCGGCTGCCAGATTGTGGTTCCGACAAAACGTCGCGGCAACGGTCTACGATTGCCCGAAATCCTTAGCATGGGAACCAGTTTTGCCTCACTCGCCACAATGATTGCCACTATAGCCAGCCTGACGAAGTAGGAAACTTATCCTTTATAATAATAAATTAGGTGGGCACCTTATTAAGGGGTGCCCACTTTTTTCATTTTTGAAGCGAGAAGTACTTCTTGCCACTCTCAACGTAGAAAGTACTTCTGGCATGATAGCGTCGGCCCCATAAATCATAACGCTGTTTCGAGCTCTTGGCGGCTGTCGTCCTAACAGGCACAATGCTCACGGCTGCCTTTTCCATTTCCACCTGTTGGTCTATCCACTCCTTGCGTTCGGCAAACCAGACCTTAGCGGCTTCCACATCGGCATCTACCGTCGTGTTCTCATACTGCCATCGTTTACCATCAAGCAGCAGCGCATTGTCAAGTGCGACAGCTTCGGGCGAAGCAGCAAAGTCGTCCAGAAAAGCGTTCATATCATCAACGAGCGTAGCCGACAACTCCTCCCATCGGCTGTAGAAAGCATCAGCAAACAAGCGGTTCTCGCTCTCAAGCATCCATTTGAAATACCATCCCCACAGATAGTGAATATTCGACCATTGACCCATTGTCCGCTCTATAGTGTCGAAATCCCATAAGTTTGCCATTTCAAACTTCGAAGCTGCGGTGCTGTCACGCTTAGTAAGAAAAATGTTTGAACCTCCACCGTCGGAGGTACCAAGAATATCGTGTGCCAGCAGCCAGTTGGCAAACGACTCAAGGTCTACATAAAGCGGATAAGTTCCATCAGCTACCGAACGTTCCAATTGGTCGACGGCATTCTGAATATACGCCATTTGCTCCTGCGTCATGTCTTCGGCATCAGGATACTTAAACGTATAGCGCATCGGAGCATACTGATAGAAAGTCCCCTCAGCAAGACTCAGCGGCTCATTCCACCAATAGGCATCATACTCCATGATGTAGCCCGTAGCCTCTTCTACGTCTAGCCTACAGTCAGGATTTCGACGTACCGACTCCGACAGCATGTAGACCCCGCGATAGTCATCATTCAGCAAAACGTTGACAAACATGAACCTCGGTGTCCATTGCATCCCAACCAGTTCGTTCACTTTCAGGCCAATCATCGTATTGAGCGACATGCTACGGTCGTCCTTGAGCAACAACCAATTCTTGTCCTTATACTTTTTATCATCACCGCGAAAAAGCAGGTCAGCTTTCTTTTGCAACTTCAACTTATAAGGTTTTTTTTCGGTATAGGCTGACGAATTTCCTCGGATGGCAATTGTAAGTCCACTTTGGTCTTCCTCATAGTCGCCGCTATCATACAAAAGTTTACTACCTTGCCGGATAGTCATCCGCGAAGGCACCTTCAGTTTGTTGGCCGCTCCTGTCCCCCAACAGCCTTCTGGGGCAGACACATAGTCGCAGGTAGGCGCAACCCTGTCCACCGTATTGATTTCGACAAGCGGCAATCCTGTATTCAGCAGTACAAGCCTCATTGTTGGATTGATTTCTGCCGAAGTCTGGATTGTCCCTACCAAGAATACCAAAATTAATCCTAAAAACCTCATTTTTACAAAATAATACTGTTATATAGCGAAAAGCAAATGCACTACAAGGGTGCAAAAATACAAAAAAAATATAGTTTTTCATGTACTTTTTCGCTTTTTTTAATAAAAAAGCACTACCTTTGCAGCAAATTTGCTTAAGCATAGAAAAAAAAAGCGATTCATGCCCAATTATAGGTCTTGGAATAACAATAAAACGCAGCCGTTTTGCGTTATAGAAATAAACAAATCTGCCGTGAAGGCCACGCCTTTGCGATTATAGCTTTATATATTTATGGAAGAGAACAACAAAGAAAATGTTAGAGTAGACTATCGCCTCGTAGCCCAAGAAATCATGAAGCGCAAGAAGCTATTTCTCAAGACGCTACCCATAGCCTTTATTCTTTCATGCGGCTACATACTCAGCCTTCCACGCTACTACACTACAGAGACCACCATGGCACCTGAGACAGAAAGTTCGCTTTCGGGCGGAACCTTAGGTTCTATTGCATCAACCTTCGGTATCAACCTCGACGACATGCAGACCTCAGATGCCATCACCCCCCTACTTTACCCCGACCTCATGGAGGACAATGGGTTCATTGTCAACATGTTCAACATTCAAGTCAAGACAAAGGACGGGAAAATCAACACCAACTATCACGATTATTTGCAAAAATATCAGAAAGCACCTTGGTGGACATATCCAATAGAGTGGATAAAGAAACTTTTCAAGAAGCCCGATAGCACAGCCAAGGGTGCCGAACTGAATCCTTATGACCTTCCGAAAAAAGAAGACGAGGTGGTACAGGCCATCGCTAACGACGTAAAGTTCAAGACAGATAAGAAGACGGGTGTCATCAGCATCAATGTAACGGCACAAGACCCGCTGGTGTGCAAGATTGTGGCCGATTCCGTAAAGGAGCGCCTACAAGAGTTTATCACCCAGTATCGTACCAACAAGGCCCGTACCGACTACGCTTATTATTATGAGCTGGTCCAACAGGCAAAAAGAGAATACGAGAAAGCACGGCAACTATATGCGAGCATGTCCGACGCAAATTCAAAAGCCGTGTTAAGAAGCGTAGAGTTGAAACTGGAAGACATGGAGAACGACATGCAATTGAAGTTCAACACATATACTACCATCAATACCCAACTGCAGGCGTCGAAAGCCAAGGTTCAGGAGCGCACGCCAGCCTTCACCACACTGAAAGGAGCCGCAGTTCCCATCAAGCCCGCCGGGCCAAAGCGCATGATATTCGTGGCAGTAATGCTGGTGTTAACATTTTTCGGAACCAGCATCTACATCTTGCGCGACATCATCGCATAACAATGGCAACAACTTTCCATTAAGCATTCAAACTGATGACAAGCCAAGAAACGTACAACAAGTCCAGACGCATAGCATCAAACACGGTTGTGCTGTTTGTGCGTATGTTCATTCTAACTGTCATCAACCTCTATGCAGTCAAACTGGTCTTAAAAGGACTTGGAGAAAATGGCTATGGCATATTTACTACCGTTGCCAGCTTCGTAGCAATTACCAGTCTGCTTAATGTTGTATTAGCCCTCTCTATCCAGCGTTTCTACTCTTTCTATTTAGGGAAACAAGACTACAAACAGCTTAATGACATCTTTTCTGCAAGTCTTAATATCGTTTTTATACTTGCTCTATGTGCCATTATAGTGTTAGAAACCGGTGGCCTCTGGTTTGTACATACTCAATTGACCATCCCTGCCGAACAGATGGATGCTACACTCGGAGTCTATCAGTTTTCAATTTTCACACTTGTCGTCTCCATGCTGCAGATACCCTATACAGCAGCCGTGTTTGCCCATGAGGACATGACAACTTACACATGGGTATCGACCATTGAGTGCCTGCTCAAATTTGCTGCTGCCTGGAGCATTAGCTATGCTTTTTTTAATTCGCTAGTATTCTATACAGCGGGGCTTTTCATTACCGCAATCATAATTCTTGGATTATATATCATAATAGGCAGATACAAATACGAAGAATGTCATTACCACAAGACTACCAACCGTAAACTTTATAAAGAACTACTATCGTTTTCTGGTTGGACGTTATTTGGCTCAGCAGCAAACACAGGCATGATACAAGGCAACATCATCTTGATAAACGTATTCTTTGGCCCTCTTGTAAGTGCTGCCTTTGGAATTGCCCAGCAAATAAACAACGCTTTCAACACCCTATGCAATACAATGGTGCTTGCCTTTAGACCGCCTATGATTAAGGCTTACGCCGAAGGAAGATACGATTACCTAGACAAACTGTTTTCTGTTAGTAACAAGTTCATTTATTACCTGCTCTTGATGGTTGCTGTTCCCATCATCGTTGAAATGAATACCATATTGGATTTTTGGTTAGATTCCCCTTCGGCAGAAATGGTATTATTTTCCCGTCTCATTATCGTTTACGTTATCTGCATGGCCATGAACAGCCCTATCACGATTATTATGCAGGCATCTGGATACATCAAAGAATACCACCTACCTGTAGAGAGCACAGCATTGACCTGCCTGCCAATAACATGGATTTTATTCAAAATAGGCTTTCCTGCCTATTACGTCTTCGTATCCATGATATGCATCTGTTGCATTGCACACATAGTCCGATTGTGGTGCCTGAAACGTTATTACTCTCATTTCTCTGTAAGGCAATACTTTGGATCTTTTGCCATTCCTGCATTGCTCATCACGTTGTTGTGTTTTGTCAATGCCTTTTTCGTCAATCGAGACATTGAAGCACCATTTCTACGCTTTCTATCCGTCACCGTCTCTACATCTGTTCTCATTGCCACTATTACATATCTGATAGGTCTTAACAAGCAGGAAAAATTATTGCTGAAAGATTTTGTAAAGAAATTCTTTATTAATAAAGTATGTCGCAAATAATATCAGATAACATATTAGCCACCACGTACCTTCTATTGTGGGTTGTCACTTTTATCCTGTATCACTATAAATGCAGAAAACTTGACGGAGGTTCAGCCATTATTGCAACCTACATCATGTATGCTGTCTTCTCGCTGTTGACGCTCAATGACGTAATGTTCAATATGCTCTACGAACCATTGGAGCTTCTTCCTTATCTTCTTCTGTATGGTATGCTTATCATTGCCCTATCGCCAGCCATCTACTCCCACATACATCCTGCTTCAATAATTGAAACTCCACACACACGAGTCCTCAATGCGATAGCCCTCCTCATTATTGCATGCTCCGTTCTTATTCTGCCATACATTATCGAGAATTTCAGTTCTGGCTTTGTCAAGCTATTCACTGAGGCCGATGCAGGTAAGGATGCATACGAAGACTTAGAGAAGGAAGCAGCAGAAGCTGGCTCAGGTATTTCCAATATTCCTGCCATTGTATTCAATGCATTTTCTGACCTGACAGTGTTTCTGTGCTTTTACATGCTGACATTAAAGAAAAAGAACCTTTGGCTTATTCTTGGCTTAGTGTTCTCCATCATTATTAGTGTCATGGTGCCAATTATTCAAGGTGCGCGAGGCAATGTCGTTGCTGCCGTGTTTACTGTTATCGTAGGCTACATGATGTTTAAACAATTCATTGAAAAGAAGCTCAATAGAGCCATACAAGTAGTTGGGGCTTCTTTTCTTATAGCTACAGCACTACCAGTTACAGCAATCACGGTTAGCCGTTTTGAGAACATGGGCGGCGGTATTGCTGGTTTTCTGAACTGGTATGTTGGCCAAGCTAGCATCTATTTCAACAATTATGCGTTTGACACTGGAGGAACTCGAAATGGCGACCGTATTCTAAATCTCCTGAAGCGAACCATAGATCCAGAGACACCTAAGAATTATGTAGAAAGACGAGACAAATACCACAATCTCAACATCGACGACAATCTTTTTACTACTTTCGTCGGTGATTTTATTATCGATTTTGGGTTATTTCTTTCTATTGCCATCTTTGTTCTGTTTAACCTCTATGTCATCTACCAGATTCGTCCAAGAGATGGTACGCTGAGACTACATCAAGTATTACTTTTATACTTTTGCCTTTGTATTTGCATGCAAGGGGGCATGACATTATTCCCATATTCTGATAGTGCAAACCTGAGGGTTGTTGTTATCTTCTCTCTTTATGCCTATCTGCGTTATCACGAAAAGCTTTTAGAAAAGTATCCTTTAGAAGACAAAAAAACATGATAAAAGAGATTACCTCAATACTCGTTTCTATAGGGGGCTCCCTTTCATATTTAAGTCTACCTGTTGTTGGTAAGGCCATTCGAAGCTGTCGGGACAAAATTTATTCTGGCTATTTGCGTCGTAGGTTTGCAACAATTGGCGACTCCTATTTCTTATGGCATGTTCACACCCTGATAGGAACTGAGTATATAAGTATTGGAAATCACTGCACCTTTGAGAGCGGACTACAACTATCAGCATGGAAAGTCGACGAACAACAGCCTAAGATTGTTATAGGTAACCATTGCCTTATCAGATACAATGCTCACATTACCGCAACCAACAGTATCACCATTGGTGACAATCTGCTAACGGGCACCAACGTATTTATTACAGACAATTCACATGGTAATACCGACAAAACGATACTTGGAATTCCTCCAACGGAGCGCCCGCTATGCAGCAAAGGTTCCGTCAGTATCGGATCTAATGTTTGGTTAGGAAACAATGTCTGCGTTTTACCTGGAGTCAAGATTGGTGACAATTCTATCATAGGAGCTAACAGTGTTGTTACTAAAAACATTCCTGCAAATGCAGTTGCAGCTGGGATCCCTGCAAAAGTAATTCGCCTGATAGATAATAATCATGAAACATTATCGTTATAATTTAAATGAAACCAAGAATAATAGCTTTATACCTTCCTCAGTTTCACCCGATTCCCGAAAACGATCAATGGTGGGGACCGGGGTTTACGGAATGGCTAAACGTTGTAAAGGCAAAACCTTTGTTTAAAGGCCATATACAGCCCAAGCTTCCTGCTGATTTGGGCTTCTATGATTTGCGGCTTCCTGAGACGAGAGAAGCACAGGCTCAACTGGCTCGCGAGGCTGGCATTGAAGGCTTTTGCTACTACCACTATTGGTTTGGGAACGGCAAGCAGCTTCTGGAACGGCCTTTCAATGAAGTGCTAAACAGCGGGAAGCCAGATTTCCCGTTTTGCTTGTGCTGGGCTAATCACTCTTGGAGCAACAAGACTTGGAACCGTAAATCTAACATGCAGGCTAATTCCATGCTGTTAGAGCAGACATATCCCGGCAACGACGACGACAAAAGCCATTTCCTTTCGCTACTTTCTGCCTTTAAGGACCCCAGATATATTACCGTAGACGGGAAGCCCTTATTCATATTGTATAATCCCTGGACACATGCCAGAATCAAAGAGTGGATAAGCAATTGGCGGCAACTGGCACATGAGCATGGACTTAAAGGGCTGTTCCTCGTTGCCATGTGCGACTCCGTGCTTTCTTTCAAACTAAACGCCGACGGGACGCGCTCGCTCACGATGCCCAATCTTGAGAGCAGTGCAGACATTTTCCAAAGCGTATTTGACATGGGGTTCGATGCCGTTAACTCCTTCGGCAGACGCCGGGGAGAAATGCTGAGCAAGGGGAAATATACTGATTTGGCAAAAACCATTATGAGGAAGGCCGGGCTGCCTGTGAGTGCAACATACGATTATGCCAAGACAGTGAAAGGGTTCTTCGCACCAGAAGACAATTGGGAGAACGTGTTCCCCACCGTCATCCCTAACTGGGACCGCAGCCCTCGTGCCACCTCCTGGGACGGCATCTATGTAGGAGCAACGCCCGAAAAATTCAAGAAACACCTGCAAGAAGCCATCGAACTGGTAAAGGAGAAGTCACCTGAGCACCAAATCATTATTCTGAAATCATGGAACGAATGGGGAGAAGGCAACTACGTGGAGCCCGACCAGGAATTCGGTCATGGATGGCTTAATGCAATACACGACGCTTTAGGATGAGAAACGTATGAAAAAAATTCTGATAGTATTCGGCACACGCCCAGAGGCCATTAAGATGTGTCCGCTCGTAAAGCAGCTACAGCAAGAAACGGACGCTTTCCAGACCATTGTATGCGTCACTGGGCAACATCGCGAAATGCTTGACCAGGTTCTGGAAATCTTCGATGTCAGACCCGACTACGACCTGAACATCATGAAGCAGGGCCAAGACCTCTACGACATAACAGCACGTGTGCTGACAGGAATGCGCGACGTGCTCACAGAATGCAAGCCCGACATTGTGCTGGTCCACGGCGACACTACCACTTCGACGGCAGCTGCTTTGGCTGCCTTCTACCAGCAAATACCCGTTGGCCATGTGGAGGCAGGACTTCGTACTTACAATATCTATAGCCCATGGCCGGAAGAAATGAATCGCCAGTTAACCAGCCGCATCGCCACCTTTAACTTCGCCCCCACCCCACTCTCGGAGCAGAACCTACGCGAAGAACATGCCCAAGGGCAAATCCTGGTGACGGGCAACACCGTGATTGACGCCCTGCACATGGTGGTCGACAGGCTGAAAAGCGACGCCACGCTGGCCGCCGAACAGCAGCGTATCCTGGCCGAAGCGGGTTACGACGTGAACCGACTGACCCACGGAAGACGACTGGTACTTATCACCGGACACCGCCGAGAAAACTTCGGCGACGGGTTCATCAGCATGGTGACAGCCATCAAGGACCTCACACAAAAGTACCCCGACGTCGACTTTGTCTACCCCATGCACCTTAATCCCAATGTGCGCAAGCCCATCCATCAGGTGTTTGGCGATGCTTTCTTCAGCCAGCCCAACAGCAACGAGCAGCGCAACATGTTCTTTATCGAGCCCTTAGAGTATTTGAGCTTCGTGTTCCTGATGGAGAAATCGACGATTGTGCTCACCGATAGCGGAGGTATTCAGGAAGAAGCCCCCGGACTGGGCAAGCCCGTATTGGTGATGCGCAACACGACGGAACGCCCCGAAGCACTTACGGCAGGGACCGTGAAGCTGGTAGGCACCGACTACGGCATGATTACTGACAACGTAACCACCCTGCTCGACGATGCCGAAGCCTACCAAAAGATGAGCCGCGCCGTAAATCCCTATGGCGACGGCAAGGCTTGCCAGCGCATTGTGGACTTTCTGAAACAACAATAACGACTGCCTATGCTACACATTTTACTCGTTGACGACTGTTACCCCATAAATACCCGCAACCAGAAAATCATTAATTCGCTGAAGAAAAACTATGGCGACAAGGTGAAACTGACGGTCGTTGCCTGGGACCGCAACAACGGCTACACCGAGGCTCAACCAGGCTACATGGTCTACAAGAAAACTTCAGCATATGGGCACAAGACGCGCAAGCTCATGAACCTGTGGGGGTATCGGCAGTTCTGCCGTGCCACCATCCAGCAGCAGCGGCCCGACGTAGTCATCGCCTCGCACTGGAACAACCTGCTGATGGTGCCTCAGCTGGACCGCAGTCGGCAGATGCTCATCTACGAGAACCTCGACGTTCCCACCGAAAGCTATCTGGTACGCAAGGCATCGACCCTGCTGGAACGAATGGAGATGCAGCGAGCCGACCTGACCATCCATGCCTCGCGGTTCTTTCCGAAACTCTATCCAGCTTCATGCAATCAGCTGGTGCTCGAGAACAAGCCAACCTTTCAAGCACCAAAGCCCCAACCCTACGCTCCGCATAAGCCGCTGCGCATTGCCTTTATTGGTTTGTTGCGCTATCGCGACATTCTAGGCACACTCATCGATGCCGTACGCAACGACGAACGCTTTGAACTTTATTTTCATGGCGACGGCCATGCCAAAGAATTTCTTGAGGCACATGCCAGCCAGGCTGGCAATGTGTTCTTCACCGGCCGTTATGCCTACAACGACGTGGCTCGGCTCTACGAGCAGACCGACGTTGTGTGGGCAGCCTATCCCAATAAGGACTTCAACGTGAAATATGCCATTTCGAATAAGTTCCACGAGTCGCTCACGTTCGGCATTCCCACGGTCTATGCCAATGAAACCTGCTTAGGCGATTTCGTCACCGAGCATCACATCGGCATGGCGGTCGACCCTTATTCGTCTGAAGCCATCAAACTATTGCTCGAGAAGATTGTAGACCATCGCAACGAGCTGCAGCAGCTAGCCGACAACATGCGTGCCTTTGGCAAGAGCCAAACCAGCTGGGACGAGGACTTCAGACAGGTGACAAAACAAATAGACACTTTCTTTGAAAAATAATCATGCTTTCAGCACAATAGAACGAGCTTTCTTCCGTTTCAGAAATATGACTAAATCTAATCATCTGGTGTCTATCATCATGCCGATGCACAATTCGGCGAAATTTTTGCGTTCCTCCATCGAGTCAGTCATTGCGCAAACTTATAAAGAATGGGAGCTGCTGATTATCGATGACTTCTCGGACGACGGATCGATAGACATTGCTGAAGAATACATGGCTCGCGACCCTCGCATCCGGCTACTGAAGAACACACAGCGCAAGTACATGCCTTCGGCACCCAGAAACGTTGGGGTGCAAGCCGCCAAAGGCCGATACATTGCTTTCCTAGACAGCGACGACCTCTGGTTTCCGCAAAAACTGGAACAGCAGTTGGCACTGTTCAAGGATAACCGCACGGCTATCGTCTACTCCAACTATGAGAAAATCGACGAAAAAGGCACCCGCAGCAACCGGCTGGTCATGGCCCCCTCGCACGCCACTTACCGCACGCTGCTCTGCGGCAACGTGATAGGCAACCTGACTGGCATCTATGATACCAGCAAAGTGGGCAAAGTGAGCATTCAGGACATTCACCACGAAGACTATGCCATGTGGCTCTACATCCTGAAGCAGGGCTACAATGCACAGAACACCGACACCACACTGGCTGCCTACAGGGTAAGCGACGAATCGGTATCGTCAAACAAGCTGAAGGTTATCTCATGGCAATGGAACATTTACCGTCAGGTAGAGCATCTGTCGCTCATTCAGTCGGCCCTCTATTTCGTAAGCTATGCATGGAAGGCATTCTCAAAAAGCATCATCTGATTTCTTTTTAACTTCTTTAACTCCCCAACTCATCACGAAGTGCACAAAAACCATTATCTTTGCACTAACAAAACAGCATTAAACCATTATGCACACAAGCGACAGCATCGTTATCATACCAACGTATAACGAGAAAGAGAACATAGAGAAAATCATCCGAGCCGTCTTCGGCCTGGAAAAGTGCTTCCACATCTTAGTGATTGACGACGGTTCGCCCGACGGAACGGCTCAAATCGTGAAGGGGCTCATCGCCAATGAGTTCAACGACCGTCTCTTCATTCTGGAGCGTAGCGGCAAACTCGGGCTGGGCACTGCCTACATCACCGGTTTCAAGTGGGCATTGGAACACGACTATGACTACATCTTCGAGATGGATGCCGACTTCAGCCACGACCCGAACGACCTGCCACGCCTCTATGCTGCTTGTGCCGACGAGGGCTACGACGTGGCCATCGGCTCGCGCTACATCAGCGGCGTGAACGTGGTGAACTGGCCTATCGGACGCGTCCTGATGTCTTATTTCGCTTCGAAGTATGTGCGCATCGTTACCGGCTTCCAGGTTCACGACACCACTGCGGGCTTCAAGTGCTATAAGCGCCGCGTGCTGAAGACTATTGAGCTCGACAAGATTCGCTTCAAGGGCTATGCTTTCCAGATTGAAATGAAATACACGGCCTATAAGATTGGCTTTAAGATAAAAGAGGTTCCCGTAATCTTCGTCAACCGTCGTGAGGGTGTATCGAAGATGTCGGGCGGCATCTTCGGCGAAGCTTTCTTCGGTGTGATGCGGCTGCGCTGGGATGGATGGACGCGGAAGTACCCGAAAATAGCAGAATAATTGATAAAAGAAAAAGTGAGAAGCCCGTTGCTTCTCACTTTTTTTATTGGTCTGGATTTGCTACGAACCCCTGAAACTCTGGCTCTAAGGCCGACATGACAGAATCGTAGGCCTGGCGCAGGGTGGCCTCTACATTCTCTGCCCCCTGTCCCGTAGGATAGATGGGCTGATGGATGGTGAGCGACAGGGGATGCCAGTTGACGAAGTTAAAGCCACGCATACGAGGCAGCACTTGGAACGAGCCATTGATGGTGAGAGGAACGACAGGCAGCTGCAGCTCGTCGGCCAAGGCGAAAGCACCCTTCTTGAACGTTGCCATGTGGCCCGTAAACGTGCGTGCACCTTCTGGGAATACAGTCACCGAGTAGCCCTCCTTCAGTATCTCTCGTGCATCTTCGTAGGTCTTACGGATTTTGCTGGGGCCGCGCTTGTCTACAAAAATCTGATGCGAACGCTCACAGGCAAAGCCCACAAATGGCACTTGACGCAGCTGCCGCTTCATCATCCACTTGAAGTTACGCCCCAGGAAACCATAAATCAGGAAGATGTCGAACGCACCCTGATGATTGGCCACAAAGACGTAGCTATGGTCGCGTTCCAGGTTCTCACGGCCTTCGACCTTCACCGACAGCAGTAGCGCACGGATAATGATGCGTGCCCACCAACGTCCGGGATAATAGCCCCAGAAGTGTCCGTCGCCCAGCGCACAGCCTATGGCCACCTCAATCGCCGTAACTATAGTGCTCAGCACCAGGACGGGAAGCACTACAACCAGTTGATAAAGATAGTAGAAGTATTTCATCGGTTTTCAGTCCTTATGTTTTAGAGTAATCACCACAATCTCGCCGGGAGCCCCCAAACGGAATGGTACAACGCCTGCCAGACCTTTGCTGACGTAGAGTTTCCGGCCGTTCAGCTCGTAAAGACCGTCGCACTCACGATATATCCAACTGGCCGGCGACCAGCCGAACAGCTCCAGCTGCCCGCCGTGGGTGTGTCCGCTGAGCGTCAGCTGAGCATGACAGCCTTTCAGGATTTTGCGTCGCCACGAGGTAGGGTCGTGCTCGAGCATCACTACAAAATCGTTGCGGCTCAAGCCGAGGAGTGCGTCCTGCACCTTGCCCCATTGCGGAAAGCGTCCTTCACCGTCGTTGTGCATGCCGGCAATGCCCAAACGGGCGTCGCCCCGCCTGACAACTCGGTTCGAATTACACAGCAACGTCCAGCCCAGCATCTCTATCTCATTGGCCGTTCGCTCGGCAAACTGCAGTTTTTCGCGCGAGTCCATATTCTCCGGATCAAGGTATTCGGCATAATCGTGATTGCCCATGACGGCAAACACTCCGTCGCGTGCCTTGACCGATGAAAGCAGTTCGCGGTGAGGCGTAATTTCGCTGAAGAGCATGTTCTGCATATCGCCTGTAAACACCACCATGTCGGCATGCTGGGCATTAATGCTGTCGACACAGCGCTGCAGGATAGAAGCTCGCTTGTTGACAAGTGTCCCGACATGGGCATCGCTGAATTGCACTATCTTATAGCCATCAAAAGCCTCGGGCAGGTCGTCGAAGGCTAATTCCACATGGCGCACTTCAAATTGATAGAACCCAACCTTGACGCCATAAGCCCAGCCTGCGACAACGGCCAGCGGCAAGCCAACGACCAGCGCGTTGGCCAGCAATACAGCCCAGCGACGCTTTGGCCGCAGACGACTGAAGCCGGCATGAAGCACGACAAACAACGAAGGAGCTATGACTCCACAGACGAGCAGATGGAGGTATGCCGTAAGTGTCTGAATGTTCTCCGGGAAGTAGAAGGGAATGCGTGCCATAGCCCACGTAGCCCCAATGATGAACAGGGGCAGAAGTGCTGCCAGCACACGCTTCCACCATGAGAAGCGCTTGCGCCAGAATACGTAGTCGATGTAGGCATAACACAGAATTGTGGCCAGGATGATGGGTATGGCAATACGAGCTATCATAGGTTTGCTGCTAAGAATTTTTTTATCACTTCAATGGGTAGTCCCCGACGGCGGGCATAGTCGCTCAACTGGTCGTTGCCGATTTTCCCTAACGAGAAATAGCGAGCCTGGGGATGGCTGAGCATCAGTCCGCTCACGCTGGCATGGGGACGCATGGCACCGCTCTCCGTCAGCCTAATGCCGATCTGCTTCAGGTCAAGCAGCTCGTCGAGCACGAAGTTCAGGCTGGTATCGGGCAATGACGGATAGCCCACGGCAGGTCGGATGCCCTGAAAGCGCTCTGCATGCAAGTCGGCCATCGAGAGCGCTTCGTCCTTGGCATAGCCCCAGTAGTGGCGGCGCACGTCTTCGTGCATCTTTTCGGCTGCGGCCTCTGCCAGCCGGTCGGCCAGCAGCTGCACGAGCATCTTCTCGTAGGGGTCGCCGTCGAAGTCGGTCTCCAGTCCGATGTCGGCACTTGTGGCGAACACCCCCACCCTGTCGTTATCAGGGCTCACGAAATCGGCAAGGCAAAGACAAGGGTTGCCTTTCTGCTGCCGCAATAAAGGAATACGCTTTCCCGTCGAAACCACGATGTCGTCGCCGTCACTATGGGCATCGAGCAACAGGAAGAGGGCATGGGCACGGTATCGTCCCGCCAGCTCCTGCAGTTTCTGCTCAGCCTCACGCCGCATGCGCTCCAGCTCTTCCTGCTGGCGAAGCTGCCATGCAAAGAAGAAATAGGGCCAGTTGATGTAGGGCTCCAGCTCGGCTATCTCATAGTGGAGAATCATCGGAAGACGACAGGCTGACCGATGTAGTCGCGGTCGACTACACCTTTATTATATATAAGGTGACCGTTGCAGAAAGTCTGCTCCACACGCCACTGATATTCGTGACCTTCCATAGGACTCCATGCGCATTTGCTTTCAATCACGTCGGGGGTTACCGTCCAGGGGGCATGCGGACGTACAATCACTACGTCTGCCTGATAGCCCTTGCGCAGGAAGCCGCGCTGGCGCACCTCGAAGAGGCGAGCAGGATTGTGACACATCAGTTCCACCATGCGTTCTATCGTGAGTACCCCCATGTCCACCAGCTCGAGCATCGTTACAAGCGAGAACTGCAGCATGGGCATTCCGCTGGCCGCACGAGCACAGCCGCCCTGCTTCTGTGAAAGCAAATGGGGAGCATGGTCGGTGCCAATGACGCTGATGCGACCGTCGCTGAGTGCCTGACGCAACATGAACTGGTCTACAGGGCTCTTGATGGCTGGGTTCACCTTGATTTTCGCCCCCAGCCGCTCGTGGTCGAGCATGGTAAAGTAGAGGTGTCCAACGGTGGCCTCGGCAGTAATGTTGCCTCCAATGAGTTCCAGCTCCTCGGCCGTGCTCACATGGGCAACGTGCAGGCGGGTTTTATATTTCTTCGCCAGCTCCACAGCCTTCTGCGTCGACTTCAGGCAAGCCTCTTCGCTGCGTATCAGGGCATGCAGCGACACTTGCGGGTCGTCGCCCCATGCCTTCTTGGCCTCCTCCATGTTGCGGTTGATGATGGCCGTATCCTCGCAATGAGCCATGATGGGCAGGCGGGCCGTCTGGAAGATACGGTTCAAAGCCTCGTCGCGGTCGACGAGCATGTTGCCCGTTGAGCTGCCCATGAACAGTTTGATGCCGGGAATGCGGTGCTCGTCGAGCTGACTGAAGAGCGACGTATTGTCGTTGGTGGCGCCGAAGAAGAAGCTGTAGTTCACGTGGCTCTTCGTAGCAGCCAGCCGGAACTTCTCGTCGAGTGCCTCGAGCGTAGTGGTTTGCGGGTTAGTGTTCGGCATGTCGAAGTAAGTCGTCACGCCCCCCGCTGCTGCCGCACGGCTCTCGCTCTCTATGTCGGCCTTCTCCGTAAGCCCCGGCTCGCGGAAATGCACGTGGTCGTCGATGACGCCAGGCAGCACGAAACATCCCGAAGCATCGACCACGCGGTCGCAAGATGCTTCGGGATAATGGGTATTTATCTCTACAATCTTTTCGTCATCGACGACCAGAGAGCCATCGAACGTTCGCCCTTCGTTGACGATGCGTCCGCCTTTTATCAAGGTTCTCATTCGCCGTTCAGTATTTTGTTCACCTCATCGTCGGTAGGCTCGCCTACGGTCTCTTCGCTGGCAGCTGCCGGTGCTTCGCCTTTCGTAGCGGCCTGATAGAACTCCTGCACCATGGGGTTGCCCTTGAAGCGTTCGGTAGCCTGAGTCATGATGTGTTCAATCTGTGGTATCGACGTGCACATCATCACGAAGACCGTGGGACCCAGCACGTTGTCGCAGTTCTCTATGACGAAGTTCGTCACCAGGCTGTCTTCCTCGCCAAGGATGTGGGCCCGCTCACGGCCTATTTCCTCGGCAATAGTAGCCTCATCGATGCCGTCGAGCAGCATCTGTGCGTCGCGATGGCTCAGCTCCACCATCCGGTTCACCAGCTGGTCGTGCTGCTCCTTAAACTCATAGAGCTTTTCGTTGAGTGGCGTTCCGGCCACTTTTTGCGAAGCCTCGTCAATGCGGATACTGATGTCGCCCTGCTCCAGCACGACAGGCATGTCAAGGCTACGGTCATCCATAAACAAGTTGACCACGCTGACGCTGTCGAGCAGTCCGGCAAACTTAAACTCGCCATGCACCACCTCACAGGAGTCGATGCTTGTCAGCTCGCCAGCCTTGACGGTCTTCAGATAGAGCTTGCTGCCATCGAGCAACGACACCGACGAAGTACCCTTGATGTTATAGGATTCAGCACACGAGGTAAGCGCGGCTAATACAACGAAAGCGTAAAGTATTTTGTTCATAGAGTATGTTTGTTACATTGCTTAATGTTGCAAATGTACAACGATATGTTGAACTACGAAAAAAAATTTGCGCAATTTAAAACAATTGCGCAAACTTTTAGCGTTTTTTTGCCTCTTTCTCCAGTTCGTGACTTATTCTGTGCGTCACATAGAGCTGTAAGACTGCAGCCAAGAGCAGCGTGACCACCCACTTGTTGTAGATATACATCACATAGGTAATCTGGTCGAGTCCCATCGGATTTCCTGCTCCTGCAAACATGAGCACGGCCGAGACAAGGAACAGGATGTCGCTGAAGAGCATGATGCGGCGAAGGCGGCGTATGGTGACGTTGCTGCCGTCATAGCGCTGCAGCATCTGCATGGAGGTAAAGGCCAATGCCCCTACGGCGTAGACATAGGGTGCGCCTGCCCATTGAAACAGGCTGAGACCTGCGCCGAGCACCATCAGCACCGCGCCACAGAGATAGACGATTGTCTGCAACTTATTGAGCTGTTCCATCTTCAGTCTGCTGTTTTGGGTCGGTCTGGCGGTTGTCGTCGCTCAGCACGAAAATGTCTTCATCGTCGGCTTTCATGAAGTAGCGCTCTCGGGCTATCTTCTCCATCGCCTTCGGGTTGCGGTCCAGCTCGCGAATCTGAGCCTGGTCGCGCTTGTAGTCGGCGTCATACTTTTCTATTTCCTCCTCCAGTTCGTTGATGCGCTGCTTGTTGCGCATGTGAGCCCACACGCTGTTGTCGTCGAGCACGCCCACAAAGAGCACGCCGATGACGACGACCAGGGCGTACTTCACGTAGAGGTTACGCCACACCTTCAGAATGATGTCTTTTGCTTTCTTCATATTCTTTTTTCCTATGCCAATTCTAAGTCAAATGCCTCGCGCAGTTTCTCTACCGACGGGTTCTGCTTCACCAGTTCCTCAAACTGCTCTCGTCGGGTCAGTATGCGTTCGCGCTCCTTCAGTTCGGCCACCCGCAGCGTCAGTGTGATGTCGCTGTTGTGCAGATAGAGCTTCAGGGTGCTCAGGATGCTGCCGCGAATGTTCTCCACCTCGTCCTTGATGATTTCGTTGGGCACTATCACCTCCACGTTGGGCATCGTCGTGATGACGGGGTTCATGTTCTTCATGCGTGCCGCAATGCCGCTCAGTCGCTGTGGCATGCGATTACACATCGACATCCATTGCAGTTCCAATTCGTCTTGCGAGAATTCCTCGTTCTCCATCGTGCTCTTCTCAGCCGTTCCCATGCCGGGCAGCACCTGTATCTTCTGCTTCGACTGCTGCCGCAGGTTACCCCACGACATGCCAATGTTGGCCACTTTGACCGTCTTGGCCGCTGCCGGAGCCGGAGAAGCTGTGGTTGAGGGAGCTACGCTTGTTTGAGGCTCACTCGCCTTTGCGATAGATGAAGCCTGCTCAGCCGGGGCCACCTGTGGAGCCGCCTTCTTTGGCTGAGCCTGCTGCACCAGTTTCTTAAACAGGGATTTCAGTCGTCTGGGCTTACGCCCACTGGCTGGCCCCTCGTCGG
The DNA here is from genome assembly GCA_902771785.1 of uncultured Prevotellaceae bacterium. Lineage (GTDB taxonomy): Bacteria > Bacteroidota > Bacteroidia > Bacteroidales > Bacteroidaceae > Prevotella. The sequence goes on along the minus strand of CACXYH010000031.1, from coordinate 4,649 downwards.
GCTGTGTGATTTGTGCCACTTCTATCAGCGTCAGCTCAACGAGCAGCCGCTTGTTCGACGACTGACGGTAGTTGATGTCGCACTGGTTCATCAGTCGCAGCGCCTCATAGAGGAATCGTGTCTCGGCCCGCTTTGCCTGCTCCTCGAAGCGCTGGCTCTGCTGCTGGCTCACCTCGAGCAGCGGCAGTGTCTGCGGGTCTTTGGCCATCAGCACGTTGCGCACGTGGCGTGCCAGTCCCTGAATGAGCAGACCTCCGTCGAAGCCCTTGTTCACCACGTCGTTCAGCAGCACCATGATGTCGCTCACCTTGTTGGCTATGGCATAGTCGACGATGCGGAAGTAGTATTCCGAGTCGAGCACGTTCAGGTCTTCAATCACCTTCTGATAGGTGATGTTGCCCTGACAGAACGAAGCCGCCTGGTCGAAGATGGAGAGTGCGTCGCGCATGCCGCCGTCGGCCTTCTCGGCAATCACGGACAGCGCCTCCTCCTCATACTGTATTCCCTCTTTCTCGGCCACGTGCTTCAGGTGGTTCACGGTGTTCTGCACCGTCATCCGCTCGAAGTCGTATATCTGGCAACGGCTCAGGATGGTGGGCAGTATCTTGTGCTTCTCGGTGGTGGCCAGAATGAAGATCACGTGTGCGGGCGGCTCCTCGAGCGTTTTCAGGAAGGCGTTGAAGGCAGCCGTCGAGAGCATGTGCACCTCGTCGATGATGAAGACCTTGTATTTGCCCACCTGCGGCGGTATGCGGGTCTGCTCCATCAGCGTCTTGATGTGCTCCACCGAGTTGTTCGATGCGGCGTCCAGCTCGAAGATGTTGAGCGAGCGCTGCTCGTTGAACGACAGGCACGACTCGCACTCGTTGCAGGCTTCGCCGTCGGCCGTCGGATTCTGGCAGTTGATGGCCTTGGCAAAGATGCGGGCGCAAGTGGTTTTTCCCACGCCTCTCGGACCGCAGAACAGGTAGGCATGTGCCAGCTTGCCCGACTTCACTGCATTCTTCAGCGTCGTCGTCAGCGCAGCCTGCCCCACCACGGTGTCGAACGACATGGGCCGGTACTTGCGTGCCGAAACAATATATTCCATAAATCAAGTTTTGGTTTTAGACTGCAAAAATACGCATTATTTTCCAAAGCGCCAAACAATCGTGTGGCAAATTCACGCAGAAAGAAAAAAGATTGCAGTCCGTCAGGGGCGAACTACAATCTTACGCGAAACGACCAGTCCGTCGTCGCTGCGCCGCACTTCAATGTACGGTCCTGTCCCATGCGGCCGCTGCCGCACGCCACTCAAGGAGTAGGCATCTACCGTCGTTGCCTGCCCCAGCAGCCGTGGCGAGGCTATGCCCGCCGTTGCCGGCGAGCCGCCCATTCCCGTGGGCGGTATCGCGTTGGCCGCTACACACAGCTTGTCTATGCAGGCGCCGTCCTCGCGCCCGCCGATGGTCAGCTGGTGGCTGCCCGTCTTCAGCCGGCCGTTCCACAGTTCCTTCCAGTCCCATGCGCCTACCGTCTGCAGTCCGTTTGCAAAGCCGTTCATGCTGCCGTCGAGGCCCGTCCAGTAGCTGTCGTCGTCCCAGGTAGGGCAGTTCACTCGTGCATATATATAATAGGTGTCGGCAGTAGTCACCGTAAACCGCAGCGCCAGCATGTTGGCGCTGTCGGCCGGCGCAGCGTTCACGATGTTGTTCACCGTCTTCAGGTAGCGTCCACCCGAGGCCGCCGCATCTTCCATCAGGGCAAAGCCCGTGCCCACGCTGGCTGTACGCAGGTCTTCGGCCTCTTTCCACAGCAGCACCCCGCCGTAGCTGTCCTCCTCGTCGTCGGCAGCCAGCGGGTCGGTCTTGGTGAAGAGGTTCAGGTCAATACATCCGCCCATGGTCTCGTAGCCCTTGGCGTTCAGGTGCAGCCAGTCGTTCTCGAAGAGGAACTGCTGCTGCATGGCGGCGGTATCCTCAGGATTGCGCACGGCCTGGTCGAAGTCAATCACGCCGTCGAGCATCTTCGTGGTGCGTATCCATCTGTTCAGCGCGCTGCGCCCGTTCTCGTGGTCGGATGAGAAATAGGAGCTGTTCTTGAAGGGCGTGATTGTGCCGCCAAACACATAGATGCCCTTCTGATGGGCCTCACGGATGATTTGCTTGTAGACCTCGATGATGCGCTGTGCCGTCTGCGTGCCGTTGCCCGTATAGCCCAGGTCGTTGACAGCCTCGAACAGGATGATCCACTTCACGCCCTCCTGCCCCAGCAGGTCGCGCTGGTAGCGGTTCACGGCAGCCGGTCCCAGACCGCCGCCCAGCACGCAGTTGCCTCCGATGCCCATGTTGAGCACGCCCACCTTGCTGGTGGGCTCGTTGGCCAGCAGGCGGCGCGAGAGCACGTCAGCCCATCGGTTCTGTGCGTTGGTGGTCGACCCGCGTCCGTCGGTTATCGAGTTACCCAGGATAGCCACGGCGCCGGCCTCGGCGGGTGCCTCCACCTCGAGTGCCAGGATGCTATACCAGTGGTCGGTCTTCGTGGCGCCGCTGAAGTCGGTGGTGTTGCCCGCCTTCAGATAGGAGGTGGTGCGCGAGCCCGGGTGTCCGCTCACGCTGGTCGACGAGGCCGCGCCATAGTGAATGGTGATGGCCACGTTCTCGCGGTTGTCCATACGGAAGTCGACAGGATCCGACACGGCCTTGCCTCCCGCCGGAATGCTCACCGAGGGCTGTCCGCCGAAGGTCAGGCTCACGGTCGAGGCCTCATCGATTTCGCTGCTGCTGCCCGCCGTCTTGGCGCGGGCCAGCTCCACGGCCTTGATTTCGGTGGCGGCGGTGCTGAACTCGTTGGTCAGCTTCAGCCGCACCCTGTCGCCGCCTATCGACACCTGCACAATCTGTCGCAGCGAGTTGTTGCCCAGTCCGGGCGACGGCGGGTTGTTGTGGTTCTCTACCAGTTGTGGAGCCGTGCCCCACGTGCCCACCCAATGGCCGTCGGCTAAAGCCGCAGCCGCGCTGAGCAGGCAAGCAATGACAAATGCTGTTTTTTTCATCGTTCTTTTTTATGATATCAAGTTAGTCAGTCTGTATTCTTTCGTCGCGCCCACGACGGCAGCCGCCGGCTATATCAGCGGCATGCCCATCTCCTTGCATTGCTGGCGCATGTCGTCGGGCCAGATGCTGGCCTGAATCTCGCCGATGTGGGCCTTGTGCAGCAGCACCATGCAGAGGCGGCTCTGGCCGATACCTCCGCCGATGCTCAGCGGCAGCTTGCCGCCCAGCAGCTGCTGGTGGAAGTACAATTGCTCGCGCTCCTCCTGATGCTCCAGCTGCAGCTGGCGCAGCAGCGACTCCCGGTCCACTCGGATGCCCATCGACGACAGCTCGAACGAGCGGCCCAGCACGGGATACCATATCAGGATGTCGCCGTTCAGTCCTCGGCGCCCGTCCTCGGCCACGGTGCTCCAGTCGTCGTAGTCGGGGGCTCGTCCGTCGTGCTTCTCGCCGTTGGAGAGCACGCCGCCAATGCCAATCACGAACACGGCGCCGTAGGCCTCGCAGATGGCGTCCTCGCGCTCCTTCGGCGTCTTGTCGGGATACATGCGCAGCAGCTCCTCGGCGTGAATGAAGTGAATCTTCTCGGGCAGGAAGGGCTTTATCTGCGGATAGGTCTCGCACACCAGGTACTCCGTGCGGCGTATGGCGGCATAGATGCGCTCCACAATGTTTTTCAGGAATCGCAGCGAGCGGTCCTCCTGCCTGATGACGGCCTCCCAGTCCCACTGGTCAACGTAGAGCGAGTGCAGGTTGTCCAGTTCCTCGTCGGCCCGAATGGCGTTCATGTCGGTATAGATGCCGTAGCCCGGCTCAATCTCATATTCGGCCAGCGTCAGCCGTTTCCACTTGGCCAGCGAGTGCACCACCTCGGCACGCGCGTCGCCCAGGTCCTTGATGGGGAAGGTGACGGCGCGCTCCACGCCGTTCAGGTCGTCGTTGATGCCCAGTCCCTTGAGCACGAAGAGGGGTGCCGTGACGCGTCGCAGCCTCAGTTCGGTCGACAGGTTTGCCTGGAAAAACTCCTTGATGAGCTTGATGCCCTGTTCCGTCTGCTTGGTGTCAAGCAGACGCTCATAGCCTATGGGTTCTATTAGCTTACTCATGTGTGTGTGTATAGCGTTTCTTATTATGAATTTACGTTTTGCGCATGCAAAGGTAATCATAAATTACGAAACGAAAGCAAAAACGCCACAATATTTTGCAAAAAGACAGCAAATTGTTGATTTCCCGAACACAAACGCACGAAATCAACACATATGTTTCCCCCAAAAAGAAGCCGCTCCGACTATCATAAACCAAGCATGCAGGAGAGGTCGGCCCGCGAGCCGTTAGTTCGTCGGGCACGAACCGGCAGTAGGAGGCCCACGAACCGGCAGTAAGAGGCTGACGAACTGCCGGCTCGAGACCAGACTGATTGGTTACAACGCTATCACATGCGGTTCTACGTCGGTATCGTGAGTGGCCACCGACTCGATGCGCCCGAAGCCTTGACAAGGCTGCAATCATCACCGCCGTAAGCGTATCCGCTTTGACGCCTTGCATACTATAGGGCCTTCCATTGGTCAGGCAGCAGAGTCCTGTATTCCTTGATGTCAGTATTTGGCTGCATCA
>CACXYH010000030.1 GCA_902771785.1 uncultured Prevotellaceae bacterium | reverse complement strand
GGCGCGGGTATCGGAGGCGGTGACCTCGTAGAGGGTCTTCACCACCACGCGCACGAAGCTCATGACCAGCATCGAGATGACGAAGGTGATGACCGTCTGTGTCTGGTTCAGCGCAGACAGCTCGACGATGCCCTGCCACTCGGCCGTCCACGACAATGCCAGGGCCAACACCAGCGATAACAGGTTAGCATAGGCCACGCGCAACAAGTCGACGAACGACGAATAGCGGACAACACCGGAATAGGTATTGAACAGCCGGGCACCAATGCAGCTCAAGGCGGCATAGGCCAGGGCGGTATAGAGCACATCGAAGCGCTCCTCGAACATGATGCCCGTGCGATTGAATATCCAATAGGTGAACAGCGCAGACACTAAGACGATGGCTGCATCGAAGAGGAACAGGCACCAGTAAGGTAGCGCGTTCTTGGTGAAATACCAATTAAAAATTCTGCTTAATATATTCATTTTATCCAAAGATTACGAATGAAGAAAAAAGGGTTCAGCTGTCGAGCAGTTCCAGGTTCTCGGGTGGCTGATACATGATGCCGACGGCGACTTTGGCCTGACTGAGCAGGGAGACGACGATGCGATTGCCCTTGATGCGGACAAGCTCGCCCTCGACGCCTTCGAAAGGACCGGTGATGATGCGCACCTTGCGATGGGGACGCTCTAAGAGCTCGCTCCAGGTGAGCACCTTGCGCTGCTCGCATGGGTCGGGACGCGTGGCGGCATCGCGGAAGCTGTTCATCTGGGCATCGGGAATCCAGAGGATTTGGGTGCCCTGCGTGACATCGAGCGGACGATAGGGTATGAACTGCATCTTGCAGCAGACGGCATTGAAGCGCTTCAGGAGCTTGAGCTGAATTTTCATCGCGCGCACGAACACTATATTATATATAGGGCCTTCGAGATGGCCTTCCTTCACCTCGCCGAAGGCATTGCGTGCCGGCTCCTGAAGATGGAGATAGGTTTCGAAGCCCCGGTCGAGCAGCTCGTCGCGGATGCCGATGGCCCGTTCGCGCTGCGAATAGCTGATGCGCATGGGGTACCAACGATAGAGGATGTCGTCGCGCTCTTCGAGAATGGAGGTGTAGTAGCTGACGTCGGGATGGAAGGTGAGGGCGCCTTCGCGCTTCATGAACTGGGCAATGGCGTCGGCGCGGCTATAGTTCGGGGTGCTCGCGTCAAGGACACGAGAGGCCAACGGATTGCTGTTTGCTTTTACGTCCAACACACTGATGCGCTTACCACAGCCACAAAAGAGATGGGCTCAAAACATTTTTTTATGCCAGCCAGAAGCCTGACCGAAAGACATAAAAAAGACGTGGAACCATTGTTGTTGCCCGTTCCACCATCTGAGGCTCTGGTATTGCCTATTGGAATTGAATATGAATATATAATCCCCTTAAACGTCAGAGCAGAACTTGCCCTGGGCTGGATAAAGGGGATGCGTATAAACACATCCCAGGGACATCTACCGTTGCTAAGCTCAAGATTCCAATATTGAATTTACCAGATTCCAGATGGTCTTGAAACAAAGCGCCTAGTAAACGCCTTTCTATGTCTGAAAACTCGCTACCCACCCTACCTCGTCGAGAGTCTGATGCTCTCTCTGCTTCGGCGTAAGCTGTCGTCACTCGCTGAGGTTCATGGACACGTCCATCGGCATCTCTGAGATAACGAACACGAGAATTCGGCTGCAAAGGTACATAAAAAATCTGATTGTTCGCATGTTTTTCAAAAGAAAAATATGCTTTTTGTAAAAATAATGCTCAAACGGCAAGGGAAGGGAATGCCAAGGAGCCGGTTGATACATGAGACAGAACAAAAAAACCCCTCCCTTTGTTGGGGAGGGGTTAGGGGTGGGGTCAGTAACATCAACCAGAGCCGTGACGCTCACTTGCGCTCCAAGCTCAGGCTGCGCTGGTCGATCTCGCCAGAACCGGCCGTTCTCGAGGTAAGTGTGCGGAGAGAACCGCTCAACTTGATGTCGCCGGAGCCTTCAAGCCGGCAATCGGCATCGACACAACGGTCGAAACGGACGCTGATATCGCCGGAGCCCGTCAGGCTGATTTGCGTGGATTGGGTGTTGCGCAAGCCTACTTCGATGTCGCCAGAGCCAACGATGCGAAGGGCGGCAAGCTGCGTAACGGCCTGATTGACTTCGACATCGCCCGAACCGAGCACTTCGGCATCGAGCTTATCGCAGACGACGGAGGCCATATCGATGTCGCCAGAACCACCTACGTAGAGGCGGAGCGTGTCGGTATCGACAGGCGACTTGCAAATGAAATCGCCCGAACCGCTGACGATGGCTTCAATCAAATCGGGCGAGGTGACGTAGACGACAACATCGTCGACGGAACTGGAACGCAGCAAGGACATCTTGCTCTTACTGCTCACCTTGAGCTTGCCACCATTGACTTGGATATCGATGTTCTTCACTTGTTCGGTGGGCCCCTTCACGGTGACACTTGTGGAGTCGGCCTGCTGATAGACCACCGTGGGCGAACCCATGACCTCGATGGCCTCGAAGCCACCGGCAAGGTCGAAAGAAGAAGAGGACAACTCTGCGGTTGACTCGCTTCGAGAGAACTGAAAGGTACAAGATGTGAGCGCAAGCAGCGCAAGGATTGAAAGGCAAATTTTCTTCATGTCGGTTGGTTTTATAAAAATGACTACTTTCCCGTTTGACGAACGGAAAGCCCGAAAAGTTGCAAAAAAGAATTATTGAATGGGAATATCGAGCCAGAAAGTGGAGCCTTCGCCCAGCTTAGACTCGCAGGTGACGCTGCCGCCGAGGCTATAGGCCATGGTGCGACAGATGCTGAGACCAAGGCCGGCACCGGGGATGAACTCGTCGACCTTGAAGAAACGCTCGAAGATGCGGTCCAGATGCTCGGGGGCGATGCCCTTGCCGGTGTCGCGAACCCAGATGCGAATGCGATTGGCAACGGGCTCGTTGAAGCCCACGACGATGCTGCCAGACTGCGTGAACTTCACGGCATTGGACAGCAGATGGTCGATGACATCGGCCACACGGGTGCGGTCGCTGCTGATGCTCAGCTGAGTTTCGGCAAAATCGGTGGACAGCTTGACGCCCGAAGCGAGCCGAGGTGCATACTTGTCGCATTGCTCGCGCAGCACCATGTTGAGGTCGAAAATCGACATGGACAGCTCGTCCTTGCCAGCCTCGAACTTAGAGATATTGACCACATCGTCGACAATACGCAACAGCTTCTGCGAATTTTCCTGAATGAGTCCCATGAGCATCTGGTGCTCATCGCCCTCAGGAATTTCGTTGAGAATGCCGGTGAAGCCCACGATGGCATTGAGCGGGGTGCGGATTTCGTGGCTGATATTGGCCAGGAAAGCCGACTTCAGGCGGTCGCTCTCCTCGGCTCGGTTGCGCGCCTTGACCAGGGCTTCCTCCATTTGCTTACGGTCATCGATGCGCATGGAGGTACCCACGATGCTCAGGGGCTTGCCATCGGCATCGCGTTTGGCAATGGTGGCATAGCTTTCTTCCCAATAAAGCTTATCGGTATGGGGAACAACGACGCGATAGGTTTCGTGATAGTCGCTGATAGCGCCCTGGCAAATGTTCTCCAGCGAACGCATGACGCGCGGCGCATCCTGCTCAAAAATGTCACGACACATATCGTCGAGGGGGATGATGGTGTTCATCTGCATGCCGAAGAGGCTCTTCTCCTGGAAGTCGTTGTCGACAACTGCCGTACGGGCTACAGGGTCGATATGCCACGTTCGCAAGCGCATGGCCTGGATGACGAACTCGTACTCGATGTTGCGTTTCTGGATTTTGCCCAGCTGTGCAAGCTCGCTCTCCAGTTCGCGGCCGCTGCGCCACTGCCAGTAGAGCAACACGATGCCGGCAATCAGGGCCAGCACCATCAGCACGCCCAGCAACAGCTTGCCCGACGAGGAGTGTCCACTTACATATAATAACACCGTGATCATCCGTGCAAAGGTACAAATAAAGTTTGATATTCAAAAATAAAACGCATTTTATTTTGTTATTCCCACGCTTTATCGTAACTTTGCAGCTTGAAAACAGATTTTTCTTTAATGGAGCAACAATTCGACCTCATCGCCAAAACGTTCATGGGACTGGAACCTGTGCTGGCGAAAGAGCTGACCCAACTGGGGGCAAACAACGTACAAATTGGTAGACGAATGGTATCGTTTACGGGTGACAAAGAACTGATGTATCGTGCCAACTTCTCGCTGCACACGGCCATCAAGATTCTGAAGCCCATCAAACGCTTCAAGGCAAGAAGTGCCGACGACGTCTACAACGAAATCATGAAAATGGACTGGACGGAATACTTAGACAACGAGCACACGTTCGCTGTCGACTCGGTCGTATTCTCCGAGGAGTTCCGCCATTCGAAGTTCGTCAGCTACAAAGTGAAGGACGCCATCGTAGACCAGTTCCGCGAGAAAACGGGACAGCGACCCAACATCTCGGTGAGCAATCCTGACATCAGACTGCACATACACATCGCCGAGGACGACTGCACGCTCTGCCTGGACAGCAGCGGCGAGAGCCTGCACCGGCGAGGATACAGGCAGGAGAGCGTAGAGGCTCCGCTGAACGAGGTGCTGGCGGCCGGCATGATCCTGATGACGGGCTGGCAGGGCGATACCGACTTCGTAGACCCGATGTGCGGCAGCGGCACGCTGCTCATTGAGGCGGCGCTCATCGCCCGCAACATGGCACCGGGCCTGTTCCGCAAGGAATATGCCTTCGAGAAATGGCCCGACTTTGATGCCGAGCTCTTTGACCGCATCTACAACGACGACTCGCAGGAACGGGAGTTCAACCACCACATCTATGGCTACGACATAGACGTCAAGGCCGTGAACACGGCACGACTGAACGTGAAGGCTGCCGGACTGACCAGCGACATCACCATAGAGGAGCGCGACTTCAAGGACTTTGAACAGCCGGCCAACAAATGTATCATGGTGACCAACCCACCCTACGGCGAACGAATTTCGACGCCCGACCTGCTGGGCACCTACCGCATGATTGGCGAACGGCTGAAACACCACTTCATGAACAACGAAGCATGGATTCTGTCGTACCGCGAGGAGTGCTTCGAGCAAATAGGACTGAAGCCCAGCATCAAGATACCCGTGTTCAACGGAAGCCTGGAGTGCGAGTTCCGCAAGTACCAGATTTTCGACGGCAAGCTGCGTGAGTTCCGTCGCGATGGCGGCATCGTGAAGACCGAGGAAGAGAAACGCCAGATGGGCGAGAAGCACCGCTTCAAGAAGGAGCGCGACTTCAAGCAGCGCATCAGCGAACAAGAAGAGAACGAAGACAGCGACATTCGCTCGTTTACCTTCCACCACCACGACCTGCAGAAAGCCAGGGGCGAGCGGAGAGAAGAAAGGGGCGAACGCAAGGACTTCAGACGCGGCAACCGCGAGGGCGAACGCCACGAAAGGACCTTCGACCACCGCGGAGAACGACGCGACGACCGCAAGGGCGGCTATAAAGGAGGCGCATCGGGCAGAGGTGCTGCCGGCAGAGGCCCCGTGAACAAGGGCGGACACGAGCGCTTTGACCGCAGCGGAGGCAAGAAATTCAATAAGGGCAACCGAAAAAATAGTTTTGAACAAGATGAAGAATAAGCTGAAACTGATAGCACTCCTGGCGCTCATCAGCCTATCGACGCCCATGACCGCACAACAGAAACTCTTCACGCTCGAAGAACTGAACTTCGGTGGACGCAACTTCCACAAGATGCGCCCGCAGAACCTGTATCTGACGTGGTGGGGCGAACAGCTCATGGAGCAGGATGCTGAAGAAGGACGCATCTATGGCGAAAAGGAACCGCTGTTCAAGCTCAGCGAAATAGACGGCGACTGGCACTCGGCCTACGATGCACGCTACCCCTATGCAGACCAGCCGCTGGTGCTGCTGAACAATGGCAGGAAACGTGTGCTCTTCGACTTCAAGAAAAAGCAGACTGTCTGGAGCCAGGACAGCAAAGGCGAACAGAACAGCCACTGGAGCAAGGCTTCGAGGGCTACGGCCTACACGAGGGACGGACAGCTCTTCGTGCGCACTTCGGACAACGAGGAACGGCAGCTGACCACCGACGGCTCACGCGAAATCGTGTATGGCGAGGCGGTTCATCGCAACGAGTTCGGCATTGACGAGGGACTCTTCTGGAGCCCCAACGGACTGAAGCTGGCCTTCTACCGCATGGACCAAAGCATGGTGACGGACTATCCGCAGGTGAACATCGACCCACGAGTGGCCGAACTGGAGCCTGACAAATATCCGATGGCGGGCATGACGTCGCACAAAGTGACGGTTGGCATCTACGACGTGCTGACCAAGCAGACCCTCTATCTGCAGGCTGGCGACCCTACCGACCGCTACTTCACGAACATAGCATGGAGCCCTGACTCGAAGACCGTCTACATGCAGGAGCTGAACCGCCAGCAGAACGACTGCAGGCTCGTGAGCTACAACGCCGAGACGGGAGAACGACTGGCTGAGCTCTATCGAGAGACCAGCACGAAATACGTGGAACCGCTCAACCCCATACGCTTCCTGCCCTGGGACAGCAACCTCTTCATCATGCAGAGCCAGCGCGACGGCTACAACCACCTGTACCTATATAATATAAAAGGTGAACTGCTAAAGCAGCTGACCGCGGGACCTTGGGTGGTGAAGGAGATGCTGGGCTTCAACCTGAAGCAGAAGAGCATCATCATCAGGGCCAACAAGGAGCACCCGCTGCACCAGCGGCTCTACAGCGTGAACATGGCAGGCGGCATGAAGCAGATAGAAACGACCGACGGCGTGCACAACGGACAGCTATCGGCAGCGGGCAGCCGCCTCATTGACCGCTTCTCGACTCCCACCAGAGCACGCGTCATCGACTTGATTGACCTCAGCAAGAAGCAGCCGCGCCACACCACCCTGTTGGAGGCCGAAGACCCATGGAAGGACTACCAGCAGCCCATCTTCGAATGTGGCAGCATCAAGGCAGCCGATGGCGTGACCGACCTCTACTACCGCTTGGTGAAGCCCTGCGACTTCGACCCCAACAAGAAATATCCGACCGTGGTCTACGTCTACGGAGGTCCTCATGCACACAACGTGGATGCCAGCTGGCATTGGGCTTCGCGCCCCTGGGAGACCTATATGGCGCAGAAAGGCTACATCGTGTTTATTCTCGACAACCGAGGCAGCGAGAACCGCGGACGCGACTTCGAGCAGGCTACATTCCACCAGCTGGGACAGATTGAGATGCAAGACCAGATGAAGGGCGTGGACTACCTGCGCTCCCTACCCTACATAGACATGCAACGGCTGGGCGTTCACGGCTGGAGCTACGGCGGATTCATGACCATCTCGCTCATGACCAACTATCCTGACGTGTTCAAAGTGGGCGTTGCCGGCGGACCCGTCATAGACTGGAAGTGGTATGAGGTGATGTATGGCGAGCGCTATATGGGCACGCCCCAGCAAAACCCTGAGGGCTACAAGAAGACAAGCCTCATAGGCAAGGCGAAGGACCTGAAGGGAAAGCTGCAAATCATCATCGGCTACAACGACCCCACGGTGGTGCCGCAACATGCGCTGTCGTTCCTCAAGGCCTGTGCCGAAGCAGGAACGCAGCCCGACTTCTTCGTCTATCCAGGCGAAGGCCACAACATGGCTGGCCACAACAGCGTGCACCTGCACGAGCGCATCACCCAATACTTCGAAGACTATCTGAAATGAATTAAGAGTTTAGAATTTAGAGTTTAGAAGTAGAAGGTAAGAGGTTTGATGTAAGAATTAAGAATTTAGAGTTTAGAAGTAGAAGGTAAGATTTTTGATGTAAGAGTTAAGAATTTAGAGTTTAGAAGTAATAGGTAAGAGGTTTGAGGTAAGAATTAAGAGTTTAGAGTTTAGAATTTAGAATTTAAATTAAACGATATGAACATATTATTACTTGGGAGCGGCGGCCGCGAGCACGCCCTGGCATGGAAAATAGCTCAGAGCAGCAAGTGTGAGAAACTATTCATTGCCCCAGGCAATGCAGGTACAGCCAACGTAGGCGAAAACGTAGCCATGAAGGCCGACGACTTCGAGGCCATCAAGCAGTTTGTCGTGGAGAAAGGCATCCAGATGGTGGTCGTAGGACCGGAAGACCCTCTGGTGAAGGGCATCTACGACGACCTGAAGCAGGATGAGCGCACGAAGCAGGTGCCCGTGATAGGCCCCTCGAAGGCTGGTGCCGTGCTCGAAGGGTCGAAGGACTTTGCCAAGGGCTTCATGCAGCGCCACCACATCCCCACGGCCCGCTATGAGACGTTCGACGGCGAGCATCTGGAGGAAGGGCTGAAATTCCTGGAAAAGCTGGAGGCCCCCTACGTGCTGAAGGCCGACGGACTCTGCGCCGGCAAGGGTGTGCTCATCCTGCCTACGCTCGACGAAGCCAAGAAGGAGCTGAAGGAAATGCTGGGCGGCATGTTTGGCAACGCCTCGAGCCGCGTGGTGATTGAGGAGTTCCTGAGCGGCATCGAGTGCTCGGTTTTCGTGCTGACCGACGGCGAACACTACAAGATACTGCCCGAAGCCAAGGACTACAAGCGCATTGGCGAGCACGACACAGGCCTGAACACAGGCGGCATGGGCTCGGTGACACCCGTTCCCTTTGCCACGAAGGAGTGGATGCAGAAGGTGGAAGACCGCATCATCCGCCCCACCGTGGAAGGGCTGCGCGAGGAGCAGATAGACTATAAGGGCTTCATCTTCTTCGGACTGATCAACGTGAAGGGCGAGCCGATGGTGATTGAATACAACTGCCGCATGGGCGACCCTGAGACCGAGAGCGTGATGCTGCGCCTGAAGAGCGACCTGGTGGACCTCTTCGAAGGAGTGGCAGAGGGCAATCTGGACCAGCGCGCCATTGAGTTCGACGAGCGGGCTGCCGTCTGCGTGATGCTTGTATCGGGCGGCTATCCGCAGGAATACAAGAAGGGCTACCCCATCAGCGGCATCGAAAACGTGAAGGGAAGCATCGTGTTCCACAGCGGAACGGCGCTGAAAGACGGACAGGTGGTGACGGCCGGCGGACGCGTGATTGCCGTATCGAGCTACGGACGCGACAAGGCTGAAGCCCTGCAGAAGTCGTTTGAAGAGGCCCAGAAAATCACGTTTACCGACAAATACTTCCGTCGCGACATAGGAGCTGACCTGTAAAGAGCCGACCTTTGGCATGAAACTACTGCAGAACAAAATAGCCGAAAACGGGATGACGCTGCCCGTCACCATCTGCTTCGCCCTGGCCGTCTGGGTCGTTGGCGGGCTGATCGAGGGCCATTGGTGGGCTCAATTGCTGTGTTTCATTGCCTCAACCGCCCTGATTGGTGAGCTTAGCAACAACAACGCGCTGATACGAGTGAGAAGCCGCATGGTGTCGTGTGCCTTCCTGGCCCTCTCGTCGACCATCTGCTTCCTGTTCGACAGCTTGCTGGGCGGCATCGTGCAGCTATGCTTCATTGCCTCCTGTCTTCTCATCTTCCGCAGCTATCAGGACAAGCAGGCGGTAGGCTGGACCTTCTACGCCTTCCTGTGCATCGGGCTGGCCAGCCTGGCCTACGTGCAGATACTCTACTTCCTGCCTTTCCTGTGGCTGCTGATGGCTTTCAACCTGCTGTCGCTATCGTGGCGCACGTGGATAGCCTCGCTGCTGGGACTCATGCTGCCCTACTGGTTTCTTTGTCCCTACTGCATCTATACAGAAAGCTTCACACTACTTGCCAACCACTTTGCAGCGCTGACCGACGTGGAGCTGCTGACGGGCTACGAGCAGCTGACCATAAGCCAGATGCTGGTCTACATGCTCATCGTAGTGCTGTCGACCATAGGCAGCCTGCACTTCTGGCGCTACAGCTACGAGGACAAGATTCGCATTCGCCAGCTATACAGCTACTTCATGACCCTCAACGCGCTCAGTCTGACGATGCTGGCACTATCGCCGCAGCACTACGACATACTGATTCGGATAGCCATCGTGAACACCAGTCCCATCATTGCCCACTTCCTGACGCTCACCCACAGCCGCATCACCAACATTGCCTTCTTCGTGATTACGGGTATCGTCGTTCTCATCACAGCCTTCAACCTATGGATGCCTTCATTGACCTTCTGACCAGCTACGGCTATACGGGCATGCTGCTGGCAGCCTTCCTGGCAGGCAGCTTCTTCCCCTTCAGCAGCGAGCTGGTCATGGCAGGACTGATGGCTACGGGACTGGACCCGTGGCAACTGATGATATACGGAACGATTGGCAACGTGCTGGGCTCGATATTCAACTACTGCGTGGGGCGGATGGGCAAGCTGGAGTGGATAGAGAAATACCTGCACGTGAAGAAGGCCGACATCGACAAGGCCGAACGCTTCATGAAGGGGCGCGGCGCCTGGATGGGCTTTTTCGCCTTCCTGCCGGTACTGGGCAGCGCCATCACCATCGCCCTGGGCTTCATGAGGGCCAACGTGGTCATCACCTTTGTGAGCATCACGTTGGGAAAAATCCTGCGCTACCTCATCGTTATTTTCGGCACAGGACTGCTGCTGTGACGACGCGAAGTGTAGTAAACTTTCGTTAAAAAGAGTTTACCTTTGCGCTATATCCCATTAAATTCGTACCTTTGCAGTCAATTATTTCGAAATAACAATAATATTTAGGTAATTAGATGAAACAATTCAGACTTGTGGACAACATAGTCGGATGGCTGGCGTTTTTTGTTGCGGCCTTCGTCTATTGCTCCACCATTGAGCCGACAGCCTCGTTCTGGGACTGTCCGGAGTTTATCGACACAGGCTACAAACTGCAAATCGGTCACCCACCGGGCGCACCTTTCTTCATGCTGACGGCCAACCTGTTCTCGCAGTTTGCCAGCGACGCCACCCAGGTGGCCCGCATGGTGAACACGATGAGCGCGCTACTTTCGGCCACGTGTATTCTTTTCCTCTTCTGGAGCATCACGCATCTGGTGCGCCGTCTGCTCATAGACCGCTGGGAAGAGCTGACCACAGCCAAGCTGGTGGCCATCGAGGCCTCTGGTCTGGTGGGTGCGCTGATCTACACCTTCAGCGACACGTTCTGGTTCTCGGCCGTCGAGGGTGAGGTATATGCCTACTCATCGGCTTTCACGGCCGTGGTGTTCTGGCTCATCCTGAAATGGGAAGACCATGCCGACGAGCCTCATGCCGACCGCTGGCTGGTGCTGATTATGTACATGACTGGCCTCTCGATAGGCGTCCACCTGCTGAACCTGCTCTGCCTGCCCGCCATCGTGCTGGTATGGTACTACAAGCGCTTCCCCAATGCCGACCTGAAGGGCTCGTGCATCGCCCTGTGCATCTCGTTTGCCCTCGTGGCAGCCGTGCTCTATGGCGTCGTGCCAGGCATCATTACCGTAGGCGGATGGTTTGAGCTGTTCTTCGTGAACGTGCTGGGCATGCCGTTCAACACGGGCGAAATCATCTATATCATCCTGCTGGTGGCTATCGTCGTGTGGGCCATCTACGAGACGCAGAACGCTAACGAGAAGAACTGGAAGCGGCAGAACATTGCCTTCCTGCTGTCGGTAGGCATGCTGGGTATTCCCTTCTATGGCTTCGGCTGGACGGCCGTCGTCATCGGCGTCGTGGTGCTGGCAGCACTATGGTACGTGCTGAACCGCCGCTACAAGAAGGAGCCCATCATATCGCCCCGCCTGAAGAATACGGTACTGCTCTGCATGCTGATGCTGATGGTGGGCTACTCGACCTACGCGCTCATCGTGATCCGTTCGAGCGCCAACCCGCCCATGGACCAGAACTCGCCCGAGGACATCTTCACCCTGGGCGACTACCTAAGCCGCGACCAGTATGGCTCACGTCCCTTGTTCTGGGGACAGGCCTACAGCTCGCAGGTGAAGCTCGAAACCGACGGCCGCTACTGCCGCCCTGTTTCGACGAAGGGCAAGCCCGTATACCAGCGCAAGGAGAAGGCAAGTGCCGACGAGAAGGACTCTTACTTCATCGTGCGCACCAAGGACGAATACCAGTATGCACAGAACATGCTCTTCCCACGCATGTATAGCTCCCAGCGTAGTGCAGGAGCCGACCACGTAGCCTTCTACGAGAGCTGGCTGGGACTGAAAGACGCCAGCGGCAACTACACGTCGGGCTACGACGTGCCCTTCGACCGCTGTGGCGAGAACATCATGGTGCACATGCCGAGCCAATGGGACAACCTGCGCTTCTTCATCAGCTACCAATGCAACTTCATGTACTGGCGCTACTTCATGTGGAACTTTGCAGGACGACAGAACGACATTCAAGGTCACGGCGAAGCTGAGCATGGCAACTGGATTAGCGGCATTCCCTTCATAGACAACGCCCGACTGGGCAATCAGGACAACCTGCCCGACGACCTGAAGGAGAACAAGGGCCACAACGTGTTCTACTGCCTGCCGCTGCTGCTCGGACTGCTCGGACTGTTCTGGCAGTCGATGGCACGCGGACAGAAAGGCATCAAGCAGTTCTGGGTGGTGTTCTTCCTGTTCTTCATGACGGGTCTGGCCATCGTGGTCTACCTGAACCAGACGCCCTTGCAGCCTCGTGAGCGCGACTATGCCTATGCCGGCTCGTTCTATGCGTTCTCCATCTGGTGCGGCATGGGTGTGGCTGCCATCATCGACTTCATCAACCGCAAGCTCAAGCGAGAGAACCTCGTGCTGGCTTCGGTCGTAGGAGCAGCCTGCCTGCTGGTGCCCATACAGATGGCCTCGCAGACCTGGGACGACCACGACCGCTCTGGCCGCTACACCTGCCGCGACTTCGGACAGAACTACCTGATGTCGCTACAGCAGACGGGTAACCCCATCATCTTCACCAACGGCGACAACGACACCTTCCCCCTCTGGTACAACCAGGATGTGGAGGGCGTGCGTACTGACGCCCGCGTGTGCAACCTGTCGTATCTGGCAACCGACTGGTACATCGACCAAATGGTGCGCCCAGCCTACGACTCGCCCTCGCTGCCCATCACCTGGAAGCGACTGGAGTACTGCGCCGGCACCAACGAGTACGTGCAGATAGACCCGTCGCTCAAGGGTCAGCTGCTGGAGCTCTACCGCCAGCAGCCCGAGGAGGCACGCAAGCAGTTTGGCGACAAGCCCTTCGAGCTGAGCAACATCATCGACCACTGGGTGCGCAACACCAATAGCGACCTGCACGTCATTCCTACCGATACCGTCTACGTGACCATCGACAAGGAGGCCGTACGCAAGAGCGGCATGCTGCTGCAAGGCGACAGCATTCCTGACTACATGGTGATTTCGCTCAAGGGCCGCGGCGCTCTCTACAAGAACGACCTGATGATGCTCGAGATGATTGCCCATGCCGACTGGACACGCCCGCTCTACGTGGCGCAGACCGTAGGCCAGGACAACTTCATGAACCTGGGCGACAACTTCGTGCAGGAGGGTCTGGCCAACCGCATCACGCCGTTTACGACCAACATCGAGGGACGACCCGTACCTGGCATGACCACCTTCGACGTAGACAAGACCTATGAGGCCGTCACCAAGCACTTCAAGTTTGGCGGCATCAGCAAGCCTGGCATCTACCTCGACGAGACCGTCATGCGCATGTGCTACACCCACCGCCGCCTGCTGTCGCAGCTGGCCATGGCGCTGGCCCAGCGCGGCGACAAGGAGAAGGCCGCCGAGGTGCTGGCCCTCTCGGCCAAGGAGCTGCCCCACGAGAACGTGCCTCATTGCTACGACTCGGGCTCGATGAGCCTCATCGATGCCTACGTGCTCCTGGGCGACAAGGCTCATGCGAAAGACATCCTGGAGAAGGTGTGGAAGCGGTCGATGCAGTACTGCATGTACTTCGTCTCGCTGAGCGACGGAGGCTTTGCCGCCTCGCAACGCGACCTGCGCATCAATCTCTACGTGCTGAACGAACTGGCCCGTACCTGCGAGCAAATCGACGCTAAGCAGGCCGAGGACTACAACCGCCAGCTGTCTGTCATTCTGAACAGATTTGCCGAAAGAGGCGGTCGTTTCAACTAATCAAGAAGAAAAAAGAATGTTCATAGAGCAACCCGCAATCTACCTGCGATGGCTCTATCCGAGAGCTCTCTGGAGAATGGATCGTCGCGAACGTGCAGTATACCTGACGTTCGACGACGGCCCAATCCCTGAGGCTACACCCTTCATACTCGACACGCTGAAAGCCTTCGACGTGAAGGCCACCTTCTTCATGGTGGGCGACAACGTGCGCAAGTATCCTGAGCTCTTCGAGCGCATCAAGAGCGAAGGCCACCAGGTGGGCAACCATACCCACAACCATCTGATGGGCATCAAGCACACGCTACGCGACTACAGCTACAACGTGGAGAAGGCCAACGCCTACATCCACAGCCACTACGTGCGGCCGCCCCACGGATGGATGCGGCCCGTGCAGTATGCCTGGCTGAGCCGCAAGTTCAAGATTGTAATGTGGGACGTCGTGACGCGCGACTACTCGAAATGGATGACGGCCGAGGACGTGTTCAACAACGTGAAGCGCTACGCCCGCAACGGCTCGATCATCACCTTCCACGACTCGCTGAAGAGCATCGAGAAGCTGCGCTACGCCCTGCCCAAGAGCATCAAGTGGCTACGTGAGCAAGGCTACGCTTTCAAGACGTTCGAGTAAGACGAGGCTGAAGGACATAAAAAAGAAGAGGGGCGCAACCAGTTCAGTTGGTTGCGCCCCTCTTTTTATGTGAGGACGTCCAGTCGTCGTTGCGATTACTTCACGATGTACTTCTTGCCGTTCTTGATGAGCAGGCCCTTCGTGCCGAAGGCCACGCGCTGGCCGGCCAGGTTGTAGAGGGGAGCATCGGCGTTCTCGGCCTTCATGCTGCTCACGCCCAGGGTCTGAGCGTCGATGAACGTGAAGCCATAGAGGCCCAGCTGCGTCGAGCTGTTGAATGCATAATAGGTCTTGCCAGCCTCAACGGGGAAGGTGAAGGTTCCGATGTACGGGCGACCCTGACCCACTTCGTTCACGTCGTGAGGAATGTAGGATTCGGGCATGGTGCCTTTGTTCAGATACTTCTCCGAGCCAGGAACGGTCTCACCGTTGTCGTCGGTTTCCTTGGCATAGGCGAAGCCGTTGTTCTGATAGTAGATGGCCACCTCAATGTCGGTATTAGGAACGAGCTTGCCGTCGGTAGCATTGAAGATCCAAGCTTCCTTCTTCTGCTTGTTGCCGAAGACGCCGAGCGACAGCTGTCCGCCAGCCTTCATGTCGAAGCGCCAGTAGGCACCCTTGGCAGGAGGCGTGGTAGCCGTTCTTTCCCAGTAGGTACCAACCACGCGGTGAGAAGTACCGTTGTCGGTTTCCTCGTCATATTCCCAGTGGATGAGCTCAGGGTTGCCCTTACCAATAATGTAGTGGCTGAAGAGCGTGTCGCGGTCGGCATCGCCATTGGGGTCGTTCAGCACGATAGCCATGTTGCCGCCACCCTTAATTTCCCAAGCCGTCTTCTTGCCGTCGATGACTTCCTGCATCTCGTCGGCGTTAGGAGTCGACAGACCAGTCATGATCACGCTCTTCGTCGAAGCCGTGATGATAGATGTGGTGAGCTTACCAGGCACGGCTGTGTTGGGGCCTTCGGCATTACCGTCGGCATAGATGCCCTCAGTAATGTCCTGAGTGGTGGCTGTCGTCAGGTCGAAGTCGGTAGCCGTCCATACTTCCTGCGCATTTACGCTCATGGCTGTGAGAGCCACGCCAATCAAAGTAAAAAATTTCTTCATAAGCTTATAAAATTAATTAGTAAAATTAGTTTTCGTTGTTGCATATTGCGCTGCAAAAGTACGAATAATCTTTCTTTCGTGCAAATTTTTGGCTAAATAATTGTCAGACAGTCATCTTTTTTGCAGGTTGCACAGCCTTTTCATACGGTAATCTCGCCCGAGCCGTAGCAGCGGTGGTGGTCGGCATCGTAGACCACGCAGAACTGGCCAGGAGCCACGCCGTGGATGGGCGCGTCGGCCAGCACCTCGTAGCGCCCTTCGCCGGCAGGCTGCAGGGTGGCAGGCAGGTAGCCGGGCGTGTGGCGAATCTTGATGGTGACGCGCCGAGGCGGCTCCACGCCGTTGATGCTATGGAAGTCGTGAATGGGGAACTGGCTGCTGTAGGCCGTCGCAGGGTCGTAGCCATGACTCACGTAGAGCAGGTTCTGGGCGGCGTCTTTCTTGACGATGAACCAGGGGCCGCCTCCGAAGCCGAGGCCCTTGCGCTGGCCGATGGTGTAGAACCAATGGCCCTTGTGCCGGCCGATGAGCCGTCCCGTCTCCAGCTCCACCACGTCGCCGGCCTGCTCGCCCACGTAGCGTCGCACGTACTCCGTATAGTCTATTTTCCCCAGGAAGCAGATGCCCTGCGAGTCCTTGCGCCGTGCCGACGCCAGGTGCTCGCGCTCGGCCACCTGTCGCACCTCGTCCTTCACGTAGTGGCCGATGGGGAAGAGGGCCTTCTCGAGCTGCCAGTCGTAGATTTGTGCCAGGAAGTCGGTCTGGTCCTTCACGGGGTCGGGGCTGGTGGTGAGCCATTTGCGGCCCTCGCCGTCGCGTTCGGTCTGGGCGTAGTGGCCTGTGGCAATCAGGTCGTAGTCGTGGCCGCGCTTCTCATGGAAGGCGCCAAACTTAATGAGCCTGTTGCACATCACGTCAGGGTTGGGCGTCAATCCAGCGCGCACCTTGTCCATCGTGTAGGCCGTCACCTGGTCCCAATACTCGCGATGGCAGTCTACCACCTCGAGCTTGCATCCATACTTGCGGGCCACCTGTGTGGCCATCTCCATGTCTTCCTCGCTGGTGCAGTCCCACTCCTCCTTTTCCTCAGGCCCGATCTTGATGTAGAAGCAATCGGGATGCAGCCCCAGTCGGGCCAGTTCGTAGACCACGACCGAGCTGTCGACGCCTCCTGAGAGCAGGACGGCAATACGCTTATTCGCTAATTCTGTCATATTCACGCCGCAAAGTTACAACTTTTCTGCGATATCACCAAAAACGAGAAGCCCTAGATACTCTAGAAGGGCTAGAAAGGCTAGATTTTCTAGAAAGACTAGAATTTCTAGAAGGGCTAGAATTTCTAGAAGGGCTAGATACTCTAGAAAGACTAGAATTTCTAGAGAATCTAGAAGGGCTAGAAGGGCTAGAAGCTCTAGAAGGGCTAGAGAATCTAGAAGCCCCAGCCCCCTACCCCCTCTTTGCCAGCTCAGTTTCCAGCTGGGCTATACGGGCGTTGGCGGCGGCCAGCTCGCGCTTCAGCCGCTCTATCTCCTCGCGCTGGTTGGTGCGGTAGCCCAGGCGGGCGGCAGTCATGCGCTCTCTGATGCCGCCCTCTGTGACAAACTTCTCCTCCAGCTTCTGCTGATAGGTGGTCATCATCTTGTCCACCATATGGCAGAGGGTCAAGGCGATATTTGCCATTTCTTCGTCCGTCCACTTGTCGAAGAAATGCTGATAGTCCTCCAAGCGGTTGTGCCTGCGGCAGAAGTTCAGCATGCCGTCGTAGCGGACATGGCTCTGCCCCCAGCGCTCCAGATGACGCGACGTGAGGTAGTCCTCATAGTCTTCCTTGAGCTCCTTGATGCTGCTCCTGGCTACGTTGAGCAGCTTCAGCTCCATCTCCATCGACGTCACACCATCGGCCGAGCCCTCCACGATGTTCTGCTTGCCTGAGCGCGCAGCCTGCACCATCTGGTCGACAGTCCGGTCGCCGCGAGTGAGGAATCGCCGCGTAAAGGCAAACGTCAGCTGATAGAGCACATTCGACTTCTGATAGAAGTAGAGGTCTTCCCAATTAGCCTGTTTGCGCAGCACCTGTTTCTCTGCATTGCCAGATTCGTCATTCATCGCTATTTCCTTTTTGCGAGCAAAGATACATCTTTACCTCGAAACTTCCAAATAAAAGCCGCGAAATTTCGTTGTGCTGGCATTGCGGCAAAAAAAATACAGAGACCTGACCTGCATGGTCAGCCAACCAATCACAACGATTCAGCCAATGAATCGAGGCAATTCAGCCAACAAATCAGGGCGATTCAGCCAATGAATCGAGGCGGTTCAGCCAATGAACGGGGGGCATTCAGCCGGCAACTGCTGACGGAGCCCCCCACTCGCCCGATACGGGAGGCTAAGATATGTTAAAGTTGTGTTAAATCATTCTCAACCCATTGCCGGATGAAGAAAAACATATATCTTTGCAATATCAAAATGATATCATAACGTATCAACACATATCAAAACAACAAAAAACAAAGCAACGACATGGAAACAAAAGAGTTTTCTTTCAACGGAACAGTACTGAACGGATTTCTCATGCTGTTCGTGACCCTCGGACTGATGGTGGCCTCTATCGTGCTCATCATCCTCAGTATCATCGCCCTCGACGAGAGCAACGGCGCCCAAGGCGGCTGGATGCTGGGCGGTAGCGTAGTGCTGCTCGTGGCCGACATCATCGCCATGTGCGGACTGATGCAGCTGGAACCCAACGAGGCCAAGGTGACCAACTGGTTCGGCAAGTATAGCGGCACGTTCTCAGAGACGGGCTTCTATTGGATCAACCCCTTCTACACCACCAAAAAGGTATCGCTGCGCGCACGCAACCTGGATGCCGAACCCATCAAGGTGAACGACAAGGTGGGCAATCCCGTCATGATAGGACTGGTGCTCGTGTGGAAGCTGAAGGACACCTACAAGGCCATGTTCGAGGTCGACTCGCAGACGATGGCCTCGACGCCCAACGCCATCGGAGGCGACACGAAGGGGCTGATGCAGGCGCTGGAGAACTTCGTGCGCGTGCAGAGCGACGCCGCCCTGCGACAGGTGGCCGGACAGTATGCCTACGACGACATCGACGACCAGAACGACGAGCTGACCCTGCGCGACGGAGGAGACGAGAT
Organism: uncultured Prevotellaceae bacterium; assembly: GCA_902771785.1. Taxonomy (GTDB): domain Bacteria; phylum Bacteroidota; class Bacteroidia; order Bacteroidales; family Bacteroidaceae; genus Prevotella. The sequence goes on along the minus strand of CACXYH010000030.1, from coordinate 11,933 downwards.
AAACCAGCAGCTGGAGCAGAAGCTCGACGAGCGCCTGGCCCTGGCCGGCATCGAGGTGGTAGAGGCCCGCATCAACTACCTGGCCTATGCGCCTGAGATAGCCGCCGTGATGCTGCGCCGCCAGCAAGCTTCGGCCATCATCACAGCCCGCGAGAAAATCGTGGAGGGTGCTGTCTCGATGGTGAAGATGGCGCTCGACAAGCTCTCGTCGGAGCAAATCGTGGAGCTCGACGACGACAAGAAGGCCGCTATGGTCTCGAACCTGCTCGTAGTGCTCTGCGGCGACGACTCGGCACAGCCGGTAGTCAATACGGGAACGCTGAACCATTAAGCAAGTAAGAGTTTAGAATTAAGAATTAAGATGTGTCGCCTGCGGCGAGTAAGAAGTTTGAGGTTAGAATTAAGAGTTTTGACTTAAGATGTGTCGCCTGCGGCGAGTAAGAAGTTAGAATTAAGAATTTAGAGTTTAGAATTTTGAATTAGCAATTTCCTATTGTTCATGGCCGATAAGAAAACGAAGAATTTCATCCTCCGCGTCGATGCCGAGACGATGGACGCTATAGAGGCTTGGGCTGCGGACGAGTTCCGCAGCACCAACGGCCAGCTGCAATGGATCATTACCGAAGCCCTGCGCAAGGCGAAACGGCTGCCCAAGAAGAAGAAATCAAACCCAACAACTACAACAGAAGAAGAATCATGAACAGAAAGAAAATAGCACTCATCGTCATCATGCTAATGGAAGCCTTGTTCTTTGGCCTCTTTACGATACTCTACGTCAACGGAACCATCAAGCTCGTCGCCTTTGCTGCATCGGTCATCGTCTTCAGCATCGTGGTGAACGCCTTGCTGGTGATAGCCATCCGAAAATTCCCTAACAACTGATTATGAACAAGAACAACATCAATTTCCAGGTGCATCGCACGAAGGAAGGCACCATCTGCGAGGTCGTCAGCGGCCTGCTGCTGCTCATCTCGCTCATCCTCTGTTTCATCATGCTGAGCCAGACGCCGGAAGGCGCCGCCGCCATGTTCATCCAAACGGGCACCACGGCCATAGGCGTGGTGCTGATACTCTGCCTGGCCTACTTTCCAAAGACGTTCAACGTGCCCGACGACTCGCCTGCCGAGGTCTACGTGGCCACGATTCGCTTCGTGCGCATCGTAGCCGTCCTGATGAGCCTGCTGGCCCTATCGATTACGACGGCCACTTACCTCAGCCTGAGCCCCACCCTTCCGCTCGTCGGCTTTGGCATCATCTTCGTCCCCGCCCTCGCCTGGTACCTCTACGTCTGCTGGAAAGCAAAGAAGTCTAGTCATTCTAAATTATAAACTCTAAACTCCTACTTCAAAACTCCTACTCGCCGAAGGCGACACATCTTAATTCTTAACTCTTAACTCTAAATTCGAAACAATCCCCCATGGATTTCCGCCGCTTTTTCACCTATTTGTCTAAAGTAGGTATAGTGATTTTCGCCCTCTACCTCGTGGCGAGCATTGCGCTCCACCACACGCTGTACGGTTTCAAGCATAGCAACGTGCTCAGCTGGCTCATGTATGTAGGTTCGCTGTTTCAGGTGCCGCTATGGGGCTATCAGCTGCTGCACTTCAAGCAATACAAGCCCGAGAACATGGAGCGTCTCATGCTCATCAGCCTCATCATCTTCATCGGCCTCATCTTCGTGCTCCTCGACTAAAAGATGAACGATGAAAGATTTCATCTACTCATCTTTCATCGTTCCTCTTTCACCGTTCATCCCCTCATAGGTTTTTCTTCGGATAGAGCGCATCCCACCACGAGGGATCGTCCTTCAGCCAACGTTGGAACCAGGCCATCTGCGTGGCCACCCAACGCTCGCGCTTGGCGTAGTCCTGAATGTGGTGGTTCTGCCCTTCCACCTCCACGAGCGCCACCTCGCGGCCCAGCAGCTTCAGGGCCGTAAACATCTGCAGACTCTCCACGAGCGGCACGTTCGTGTCGGCATTACCATGAAGCAGCAGGAGCGGCGTGTGGATTTTGTCGGCATTAAACAGCGGACTCTGGTCTACGTAGAGCTGCCGATGGCTCCAGGGATAGCTGTTGGCCATCGACACCTCGCTATAGTTGTAGCCCCAGTAGCCCTCGCCCCAGTAGCTGGTGTGGTTGGCGATGCCCGCATGGCTCACGGCCGCGGCAAAGATGTCGGTCTGCGTCTGCAGGTACTGCGTCATGAAGCCGCCATACGAGGCGCCCATGCAGCCAATCTTCTCCTTGTTGATGAAGGGGTGCTCCTGGCAAATCTTCTTCACGCCCTCGATGATGTCGTCGGCAGGTCCGCGTCCGGCTGTGTTCACGTGGCGCGAGGCCCACTCCTGGCCGAAGCCCGTCGCTCCGCTCGGCTCCACGATGTAGGCCACGTAGCCCAGCGAGTTCCACATCTGTGGGGCGTAGGGCGACTCAAAGTAGCGCGAGACGGGCGAACAGCCGCCGTAGTAGTAGACGATCATGGGATATTTCTTCGTAGCGTCGAAGTCCTTCGGCAAGTAAAGTCGGCCGTAGACGGTATCGCCGCGCGAGTTCGTGAAGTTCCAGTCCTGGCAGGTTCCCACCTGGGCGGCGCCCAGGGCCGTCTTGCCGTCGAATAGCGTCAGCTGGCTCATCGTCTGCCGCTTCGTGTTGAGCGACTTCAGGTTGGCCGCATAGGCCGAGGCAGGCGCCAGGGTGGCGTAGCTCAGATAGGCCAGCTGCGGAGCCAGGCGGGCCTTGTCGAAGCGGTAGGCATAGTCGCCCTGTATGGGCAGCTGAACGATGTTGCCCGTCTGGGGGTTGAGCTGATACAGGCGCACGTAGTCGCGGTCTTCTGCTGCAAAATAGATGAGTCCGTCGGCAGCCGACCAGTCGAAGCTGCCCGTGAGCGAGGGATCGAAGTCTTTGGTCAGGGGCGTCACCTGCCGCGATGCCAGATCGTAGACGAACAGCTCGTTCTCGGTCATGCTGGGCGTCACGTCGGCCGGCAGCTGACAGCCAATGCGGTTGAAGGCCTCAGGCGCGCCCTCGACGAGCAGCTGCGTGGCGTCAGGCGAGAAGCCCAGGGTGTTCACGAACTCGGCTCCCTGCAGGATAGTGTCGGTCTGAAGCGTCTGCGCGTCGACGATGAGCGCGTCGACGACGGTTGTCGGCCGCTTCTCCAGTCGCGTGCGGCTAATCATCACGAGCAGCTTGCGGCCGTCGGCCGAGATGTCGGTCAGATAGCTCGAGCGGTTGCCGAAGGTGATGCGCTGGCAGAGGCCGCTCTTCAGGTCGAACTTGCTCAGGTAGCTGCGCTTGCGGAAGTCCGGCTGGCGGTCGTCCATCTCGAGCACCTGAAACACGCCCGCATCTTCCTTCGGCCCTTCCTCCTCCTGGGTCATGATCAGATAGTCCTCCGTGGGGCTCATGGTGAAGCTGCCCTCGGGCAGTCCGCTGGCCAGCAACGTGCGCTGGCCGCTGAGCGGGTCGAGCTTGTAGAGCTTGCGCAGTCCGTTCTCCTTCACGTCGGTCAGGCAGGCGCAGCTGGTGGGCATCCATCGCAGGCTGCCCTGCGGACGTGCCACCACCTGTCCACTCTTCAGGTCTACCAGCTCGTAGTCCCATCGGCTGCTGCCATCGCGCTCGGTCGTCTGGTAGTTGAGCGACGCATAGCGGCCGTCGGCCGAGAGGCTGATGCCGCGCACGCGACGTCCGTCGGTCAGGTCGTGCAGCGTGTAGGGATGCTGCTCGCTGGTGGTCGTCACTACGGGCCGCGAGGCGTCGATGCCTACGCTCAGCCGTGCCGTATCGCCAGGCTCGGCCACGTAGCGGATGGCTATCGTATGGTGTTCAGGCCACAGGTCGAGCGAGGTGGTCTCCTTGCCGTCCACGTAGACCTTGCTATGCTTGGGTCCCTTCACGCTGAGCGTGCCCTTCACGTAGTCGCTATTATTAATATAAAAGGTGAGCACACCTACCGACTTTGCGTCGCCGAGCGAGGGCACGAGCGTCCCGTTATAGGTCTGCGTGGGCGTGGCTGTCAGGGGTAGGGTCTGCAGCCACGAGGCCTCGTCGAAAGCCTTTCCGTTCACGTCGACCGTATCTACGCTTAGCGGCTGAGCCACCTTGAAGGGGCCCGCCAGGCGGAAGTCGGTCACCTGTGTCTTCTGTTGAGCCGATGCCGTAGTGAGGGCCAGCATCAGCAGCATTCCGATTGTCTTTGTCGTCTTCTTCATCTGTTAATCTGTTTTTTTCTGATTGTATTTCTGCCTGCAAAGTTACGTAAAAGCTGCTGAAGCACAAAGCGAAAAGGCATTTTTCTTTACGGGCGGCCGCCTAAATGTAACATAATCGTAACACGAATTGCTTCCTGTTATGGCCGATAAGCCGTAACTTTGCAGGCAGAAAAGCTACGATAACAAATATATGGACAACTCGCAAAACTACTTTATCCTGGCGTGCCGGCTGCTCGGCTCGCTCGCTTTGCTCATGTATGGTATGAAGACCATGAGCGACGCCCTGCAGAAAATGGCAGGACCGCAGCTGCGCCACATCCTGGCCAAAATGACCACCAACCGCCTGACGGGCATGCTCACGGGCACGCTCGTCACCTGTGCCGTCCAGTCGTCGTCGGCCACAACCGTCATGACCGTCTCGTTCGTCTCGGCAGGACTGCTCACCCTGGCCCAGGCCATCTCGGTCATCATGGGCGCCAACATCGGCACCACGCTCACCGCATGGATCATGTCGCTGGGCTACAACGTCGACCTCTCAAGCGTGGTCTATCCCTCGTTCCTCGTGGGCATGATTCTCATCTACATGAAGCGCCAGCGCTATGTGGGCGACTTTCTCTTCGGCACGGCCTTCATGTTTCTGTCGCTCGTCATGCTCAGCGCCACGGGCAAGGCCATGGACCTTGAGCACAACCAAGACGTGGTGGCCTTCTTCGCCTCGTTCGACACGTCGAGCTACGTCACCATCCTCATCTTCCTCGCCATCGGCACGCTCATCACCTGCATCGTGCAGTCGTCGGCAGCCGTCATGGCCATCACCATCCTGCTCTGCTCTACCGGCGTGCTGCCCATCTACCTGGGCATAGCGCTCGTCATGGGCGAGAACATCGGCACTACGGCCACAGCCAACCTCGTGGCCTTAGGAGCCAACACGCAGGCACGGCGCGCTGCCCTGGCCCACCTGCTGTTCAACGTGTTTGGCGTCATCTGGGTGCTCCTCGCCTTCTATCCGTTTGTCGACATGGTGTGCCGCATCGTGGGCTACGACCCGTCGGCAGGCGGACAGACCGCCAAGCTGCCCGTCGTGCTGGCCATGTTCCACACCTGCTTCAACATCGTCAATACGGCCATCCTCATCTGGTTTGTGCCCCAGATGGAGCGCGCAGTCAAATGGATTCTGCCAGAGAAGCCGAAGGAAGCCGAAAGCGAGGAAGGGGAGTTCCGCCTGCAATACATCCACTCGAACCTGGTGCAGACGCCAGAAATTGCCGTGCTGCAGGCGCAGAAGGAGACAGCCGCCTTCGCCAGTCGCGCAGGCGAGATGTTCACCATGGTGCGCAAGCTCTTCCACGAAACCGACCCCAAGGACTTCGACAAGCTCTTCAAGCAGATAGAGAAGGAAGAGGATGCCACCGACAAGACCGAAATTGAGATTGCACGCTACCTGGAGCAGGTGAGCGACGACCATCTGAGCGACGTGACCAAACAGAAGATACGCCAGATGATGCGCGAGATAAGCGAGCTCGAGTCTATCGGCGACGCCTGCTACAAGCTGGCACGCACGATGGAACGGAAGCAGGAGCAGGGCAAGACCTTCACCCCGCACCAGGAAGAACAACTGCAGGCACTCATGCTGCTGTGCGACCAGGCGCTCACGCAGATGCAGACCGTCATGCATGGCCATCGCGCCGACCACGACATCAGCGAGACCTTCCGCATCGAAAACGACATCAACCAGCTGCGCCAGCGCCTCAAGGCTGAGAACGTACGGGCCGTCAACGACCACGAGTACGACTACGCCATAGGCACCCTCTACGTCGACCTGATCAACGAGCTCGAGAAGCTCGGCGACTACGTTGTCAACGTAGTAGAGGCCAGATTTGGAAAATAATTTGTACCTTTGCAGCCGATATGGAACAGAAACGCATTCTGATTGTCGACGACGAGCGCGATTTGTGCGACATCCTGTCGTTCAACCTGCGCGCAGCCGGCTATCAGACAGAAACAGCCTGTTCGGCAGAAGAGGCTCTTCAGCTAAGGCCTGAAGAGTTTCATCTGCTGCTGCTCGACGTGATGATGCCAGGCATGTCGGGCTTCGAGCTGGCCCGTCGGCTGAAAGAGAACGAGCCAACACACCACATACCCATCATATTCCTGACGGCTAAAGATGCCGAGGACGACACCCTGGAAGGCTTCGCGCTCGGAGCCGACGACTACGTCACGAAGCCTTTCTCCGTGCGCGAGGTGACGGCAAGGGTAAAGGCCGTACTGGGCAGAACCCAAAGTCCTGCCGACGCAAACGGCGACCCTACCGTCTACGGCACGCTCGCCATCAACGTGGCCAACATGACCGCCTGCATCGATGGCGACCCCATTCCCCTCACCCATACAGAGTACGAGCTGCTGAAGCTCCTGCTCGAGCATCGCGGCAAGGTGTTCAGCCGCCAGCAGCTGCTCGAGCGGGTGTGGCCGCACGACGTCATCGTAACGGAACGGACAGTCGACGTGAACATAGCGCGGCTGCGCAAGAAACTGAACCGCTATGCCGCCTGCATCGTGGCCCGCACAGGCTTCGGCTATAGCTTCGAAACGAAAGAGGTATGACGGAAGGACGAAAGATGTGGCTCAGCGTGATGGCCGTCTTCCTGGCCTATGCCGTCGTGTTCATCCTGTTCGAGGACTACGACCGCAAGTTCATCATGCCGTTCGATGAGGTGAGCGACTGGCACCTGCTGCTCTTCTCGCTCGTCGTCATGGCGGGGCTCGGCTACCTGCTGTTCCGCTACGCCCGACGCATGGACGAGCGCATCAGCCGCGAGCAGGCCGAGAAGGAGAACCGCATGCGACGCGAGCTCACCCAGAACATTGCCCACGAGCTGAAGACGCCCGTGGCCAGCATCCTCGGCTACACCGAGACCATTCTCGACAACCCTGAGCTCGATGAAGACACCTGCCGGCAGTTCATCGTCAGAACCCACTCGCAGGCCGAGCGGCTGACGGCGCTCCTGCAAGACATCTCGACGCTCAACAAGATGGACTATGCCCCCAACCTGCTGACGATGGAGCGCGTCGACGTGTCGGTCATGTTTGCCGACATCGTTCAGGAGACTGCCCTCAACGTGAGCCAGCGCCACATGACCGTCAGAAACTGTCTGCCGCCAGACGTCATCGTGAAGGGCAACCCCTCCCTGCTCTACAGCATCTTCCGCAACCTGATGGACAACGCCATCAACTATGCCGGCCAAGGCACCGCCATCGAGGTGTCGGCCGAAAAGCAGAAGGACTGCTGGCATTTCACCTTCAAGGACAACGGCATCGGCATTCCCGACAAGCACCTGCCCCGCATCTTCGAGCGCTTCTACCGCATAGACAAGGGGCGCAGCCGCGACATGGGCGGCACGGGCCTCGGTCTCTCCATCGTCAAGAATGCCGTCGTGCTGCATGGAGGCACCATCTCCGTCAGCAACATCGCGCCTCAGGGCCTGCGTTTCGACTTCACGCTCAGCAAGTAGCGCCATCTTTTTTTTCGGCATAGATGGCTGATATTCGGATTTTTTGTTTATCTTTGCACGCAGAAACTAAGAACGGAACTAAAACGATTATCCAGACAGCAAAGAACAATGAACACTTGGAAACCGAACCTTGAAGAAACCAAGCGACGCTACATCGACTGGTGGAACCATCGTGGTATCATCATCAATATGTGGGAACACTTCCAGGAGGGAGTAAAACCGCATGCCGACATTCCGGCTCCGAAGCCGCCACGCGACCTGAACCAGAAGTGGTTCGACCCAGAATGGCGTGCCGACTACCTGGACTGGTACGTGGCCCACTCGAGCCTGATGGCCGACATGCTGCCGGTGGCCAACACGCAGCTGGGACCTGGCTCGCTGGCAGCCATCCTGGGCGGCGTGTTCGAAGGCGGCGAGGACACCATCTGGATACACCCCAACCCCAACTATACCGACGACATCACCTTCGACCCCAACCACCCCAACTACCTGCTGCACAAGGAGCTGCTGCGGGCTTGCAAGCGCAAGGCGAAGGGCCACTACTACGTGGGCATGCCCGACCTGATGGAGGGGCTCGACGTGCTGGCAGCCCTGAAGGGTACCGACCGCGTGCTGCTCGATACGGTCATGCAGCCTGAGGTGCTGGAGCGCCAGATGCAACAAATCAACGACATCTACTTCCAGGTGTTCGACGAGCTCTACGACATCATCCGCGAGGGCGACGAGATGGCCTTCTGCTACTTCTCGTCGTGGGCACCAGGCAAGATGTCGAAGCTGCAGAGCGACATATCGACCATGATCAGCCAAGACGACTACCGCCGCTTCGTGCAGCCCTTCATCCGCGAGCAATGCCAGAAGATTGACTACACGCTCTATCATCTCGACGGCGTGGGAGCCATGCACCACGTGGACGCCCTGCTGGAAATCGACGAGCTCAACGCCATCCAATGGACGCCCGGCGTGGGCGAGCCCCAAGGCGGCAGCCCGAAGTGGTACGACCTCTACAAGAAAATACTGAGCCACGGCAAGAGCATCATGGCCTGCTGGGTGACCCTCGACGAGCTGCGCCCGCTGCTCGACAACATCGGCGGCGACGGCGTGCACCTGGAAATGGACTTCCACAACGAGCGCGAGGTGGAACAGGCCATGCGCATCGTGGAGGAATACCAGACCAAGGACGAAGCCGACCAGGAAGTGGCCGACATCATCAGAATCGTGGAAGCACCGGCCTCCAAGCCCAAGCTCGACGGCGAGCGGCTGCTCGTCATCGACGGAGCCATGGGCACGATGCTGCAGCAATACCAGCTGCGCGAGGAAGACTTCCGCGGAGCCCGCTTTGCCAACCACGACTGCGAGCTGCGGGGCTGCAACGACGTGCTCTCGCTGACGTGCCCCTTCGTGGTTCGCGACGTGCATCGCAAATACCTGGAGGCGGGAGCCGACATCATCGAGACCAACACGTTCAACGCCCAACGCATCTCCATGAGCGACTACGGCCTGCAGGCGTATTGCCGCGAAATCAACCTGGCTGCTGCACGGCTGGCCCGCGAGCTGGCCGACAAATACAGCACGCCCGGAAAGCCCCGCTACGTGGCGGGCAGCATAGGCCCCACCAACCGCACCACCAGCGTGGCCACCAGCGGCCAGCCGCTCAGCAAAGAGGCGCTACGCGAGGCATACGAAGAGCAAATCAAGGCGCTCACCGAGGGTGGAGTCGACGTCTTGCTCATCGAGACCATCTTCGACGTGGAGAACGCCCGCATCGCCATGGAGGCCGCCCAGGCCGTAGCCCCCACCCTTCCGCTGATGCTCAGCTTCAACGTGACAACCCCCGACGGCCACAACATGCTGGGGCAGCACATGCTCGAGTTCCTCCAAACGCTCGACGTCAAGCCCTTCGCCGTCGGCATCAACTGCATAGCCGATGTTGCAGCCATGACGCCACTCATCGGCCAGCTGGCCCGCTTCGGCACTCGCGTCAGCCTCTACCCCAACGCAGGCATGCCCGACAGCAACGGACGCTACACGAAGACGCCCGAGAGTCTGCTGCACGACCTCTGGCCGCTGCTCGAAAGCCATCGGCTGAACATCGTCGGCGGCTGCTGCGGCACGACCGACGCGCATATACGCCTGATAGCGCAGGCCGTAGAGCCCGTAGCAGGCATCCGGCTCAGTCCGCTAAACCCCTCGTCGAGCCCCACGCCAGCAGAAGACTTCGCCTTGCCGAAGCCTGTCCAGACACCCCAGGCTACGGTTCAGAACGGAGCCGACGCGCTCTTCGACGCCATCCTCAACGGCAAGAGCGACGAGGCGGCGGCAGCTACGAAAGCGGCCATCGCCCAGGGCGCCCAGCCGCAGGAGCTGATCAACGGCCAGATGATACGAGCCATGGGCGAAGTGGGCCAGCGCTTCCAAGACGGCAAAGCCTTCGTGCCCCAGCTGCTCATGGCCGGACGAGCCATGAAGGCTGCCCTCGAACTGCTGAAGCCCATGCTGGCCGGAACGGCATCGACATCGCTGGGCAAGGTGGTCATCGGCACCGTCAAGGGCGACCTGCACGACATCGGCAAGAACCTCGTGGCCTCGATGCTCGAAGGTTGCGGCTTCGAGGTGGTGAACATCGGCATCGACGTGTCGGCCGACAAGTTTATCGAGGCCGTCAGGCAGAACCAGCCCGACATTCTGTGCATGAGCGCCCTGCTCACCACGACGATGGGCTACATGAAGGAGGTCATCGACGCGCTCGAGCAGGCTGGCATCCGCCAGCAGGTGAAGGTGATGGTGGGCGGTGCCCCAGTCACCCAAGGCTTTGCCGACGAGATAGGAGCCGACGGCTATAGCGACAACGCCAACTCGGCCGTCAACGTTGCCAAGCAGCTGCTGGGCAAGCTGTGAGCGCGGCGGCTCTCAAGAGCGAAAACGACTATTCATTATTATAAAACTAACGTGTTATGAAAAAAACAATGATGACTTTGCTCCTGCTGGCCACGATGGTAGCAGCATCAGCACAAACGAAAAAAGTATCGGTCCTGGGCGATTCCTATTCCACGTTCCAGGGGGTCATTCCCGCCCACTACTCTTCGTTCTACCCGAACGACCGAAACGACTGCAAGGAACTGGAGCAGACCTGGTGGGCACGCTACATCAAGGCCAAGAGCTACGTGCTGGAGAAGAACGACTCATGGGGAGGCACCACCATTTGCGGTACCGGCTACGGCAGGATGGACGCCTCGCGCAATAACTTCATCGCGAGGGTCGACAGCCTGGGCAACCCCGACATCATCTTCGTGTTTGGAGGCACCAACGATGCCTGGGCCAACGCTCCCATTGGCGAATATCAATATGCAAACTGGACGAAGGAGGACTGCAGGAGTTTCCGCCCTGCGCTGGCCTGCCTGTTCGACATGCTGCAGAAGCGCTATCCCAAAGCCAAGATTTGTTCCATCCTGAACTCGGAACTGCGAGAGACGGTCAACGAGTCGATGCGCGAGGTGTGCAAGCACTACAACGTGCAACTCATCGAGCTGCACGACATTGAGAAGCAGAACGGACACCCATCGATCAAGGGCATGGAGAGCATCTGCCAGCAGCTGCTGGAAGCCGGACTGTAACCGAGCCCGCGCTGACGGCCGTCGGCATCTTACAAAATACCCTAAAATTTTTCATCAAAAATCTGCAAATCTGTCACCTACGATTTAAACGACTGGGAAACAATGGGTTGCGAGGTGACAGATAGGGTGGCAGAGTGACAGATTCTTGGCAAAATGAGCCAGAAATGTAGTTTTTTCGGCCTTTTTTGCATCCAAACCCATCCGTTTTGCTGCCAGTGACCCCACGGCAGGCCCTTGTGCTCCTCGTGAGAATCCAGCGGTTTCCACGCTGTAGACCATCGGTTTCCACGTCGGAAACCACTGTTTTCCACAGCGTAAACCACTGTTTTGTACGGCGAAAACCGATGATTTCTGCTGAACAAACCGCAGGGATCTGCTGAACAAACCGCAGGTTTCCGACGTCAAGTCATGGTTAAGATGCCTGTCTTCCAGCCGGAGCATGCGCTGATAGCCGTTGCGAGAAAAGCATGCAAAGCGATAAGTCTATGCATGAAAAAGGTAAGCGTATCCGCTTTGACGCCTTGCATACTATAGGGCCTTCCATTGGTCAGGCAGCAGAGTCCTGTATTCCTTGATGTCAGTATTTGGCTGCA
>CACXYH010000029.1 GCA_902771785.1 uncultured Prevotellaceae bacterium | reverse complement strand
AGTAATGTCAAGCGTTTCTAAGCCCAGAGTCAGACAGAATCGTCACAAGCAAGGGCTAAATCAGACACTCGAAAAAATATCTGCGGATTTTAGGATTTAATCATCATAATTGTTGCGGCGTTTCTTGAGCTTCTTCAGGCCTTCGTCGTTCACATAGAACTTGGTTGTTGTCGGAGTGTAGATACCCAAAGTAATACCGCCTACAATCTCGTCTCCAAATGAATGGTACGTTTTGACTTTATAGTCCTGGAGATTGTCTACATATTTCTTTGCCCGAATTTTCTTTGAACCGATTAAGCCGCCAAAGAAGTGGGCATTATGCGAGGTTCCTACACACGTGACGTCTTCCTGTGGATGCAGTTTTCCAACATACACTGATGATGAATAGCAGGATTGCAGCATCATGGCTGCGCATACACATACTGCAAAAGTTAAGATCTTTTTCATATACAAATGTTATATTAATAAATAGTTTTTAATCGTTCTCGTCTTTACCCAGCGAAATGAATTTCCATACGCCGCCACGTTTCTCAAACATGCCGTTAACGCGCAATTCAATTTTGCCGATGCCATCTATACTTGGAACGATGAAGGCCCCACCTACAACATTGCCATTTGGCTGTTCAAGAAGTTCGTAGACTGCGTTGTTTTCTTTTGTTGTTATGTTAAGCGGTTTTATCTCAAGAGTTAGCCCAGAAGGAACTTTCTCAATGCTGATGCTACTCCCGGCTTTTAGCCAAACGGCATAGCCCTTCTTTTTGCCAGCACTCTCATCTATCATGAATCCTGGCGTCTCTGACCCATCTATGATGTAAAGATGCCCCGACACTTGTTCTTCAGCACTTTCTACATCAACATCTATTTGTTCAAAATCGATGGTGTTCAACTCCAAAAGTCCGCTATACGACACTTCCGGATGACGCTTTTCGCTTTTTACAATAGATTCACCGCTCCATGGAGTTACAAATTCTTTAACAACAAGCAGTTTGTCTTCGTCCACTCGTACGCCACAAGTATAAACTCTCCCATAACATCCCAATGTGGGCTTGTTGCCGATAGGCTCATCGTCTTCGTTCAGTATCTGATAGTCCTGTCTCAAAAGCACGAATGCCTTGCGGATAGCGTTTTCTATGAGAGTGTTTGCCATGTCTTGAGCCATAAGTCCTGCGCTGGCAGTACAAAATAATAACGTTAAAAGGGTTTTCTTCATTTCTGTCTTTTGTTTATTTCAATTGTTCCGATTATACCATTCATGATTTCACATTTTTTCTTCCATTGTCTGGACTTGAAAGCATAGCGAAGTTGTGTTCCAAAGTCAATCATGTAGGGCTGCCGCTCTTGGTAGAGTTTCTTCCATTCTTCCCATTTTAGATAGAAGCGTATTCTGTTTACATAACAACTTTTGTATGGTTCGCAATAGATAAGATCTGTAGCTTTCTGCACATTCAGTTGTTCACTTCTTATATTTACAGAGTCAAGTTTGATGGGCTTTGCAGTAACTATAGTTGTCGTAAATGAAACGGAGTCTTCATCTCCCACTAAGTAGGTGATGTCGAATGTCATTCCATATTTTGTCTCATTCCCATCACATTTAGGCATGTGCATAGGTCTTACAAAATACAGCATACCATTCTCTGTGAGAAACGTTACGTACTTTTTTGTAACAGCCCCCGCAAAACTTTCCAATAGCGAAGCAAAGAGTACAAGGAGAAATAGAATTCTCTTCCTCATAGATTTGGGCTTAGTAACGGGGACGTATCAAAAGTAGTCGCTCTTGTACGCCCCCATCTGCTGATTACTGTTACTCTCCGTACACGATGGTCTTATAGGTCGTAAACAGGCCTAGAATCGAAGTCTGCTCCTGGTCTACATGACTGATTTTCTTGATACCACCATCTTTGGCTGCTTTGTTGATGCCGCCATCACCGGTATAGACAATACCCAGGACGTTGGTGGAACTGGAAGTACCCACTTTCTTTCCCACAGGATTGGCTGTTGCGGCCACAGGACCTGTTGCATCAACATAAACAGCACCAAGACAGCTAGAAAACAATGTAACTCCGAAGAAAGCTACTACAGCAAATGACATGATTTTTTTCATGACAACTTTTGTTTTTTTTGCCTCTTAACTCCCCAATTCAGCGTTAATAATATTGTTTAGGTCTGGAAATAAAAAAGACGTGGGAGTTAATTCCTCCGCGCCTATCCCTGCAGTCAGGCCTTCGCATTGCCCCCAAGTAAGGATAAGCAACGCAAGCCAGCCCACGCCGAGTGAAATTATATAATTCGGCACAGACGCTAACCACCATGATACAATGATAGCAACGAAAAAGCCGGGATATAATACACCCACGCGAACGCTTCGTTGCATTACCGCTGTACTTGGATTCAAAGTTGCGAAGTTTGACTTGCACAGTTAGGTAACGTTCAGAAAACGTCCTTTCCCTTCGGCTGTCCTTACAAACGGTGTTCTCAACCTCTGGATTCCATCGATGTTCGTTTTGACCCGCCCTGCCCTCACAATCATCAGCCATTCTTGTGTCCCTTTCGGTAGCAAGCGAGTAAAACTCGAGCGGCTGGTCTCCGACAGCTTGGACTGGCTTAGTCGGCAGCAAAATTACACAAAATTCTTCAAACAGCCATCACTTTTGATAAAAAAATATGCTAAAGTGATGTAGTTTTGGCTGAAAAGCAACTAGTAAAGGACGAAAATGCGGTTTATACAAAGAAATGGTCGATAAAGAAAGTGGTCGCATCCAGTAGTGGCTGCAGGTCATCATTTATGACTTCTGATTACCAAGTAAAGTCAAATCGTTTTTCGCTGAACGAAAAGCAGGTTTCGCTGAAGATATTTTGTGCGAAACCTGTTTTTTGTAATTTTGCAGCAAACATTTAGTATAATAATATAGGAACAAGGTATGAAGAAAACGATAGTATTCCTTATGGCAATGGCAGGAAGCGTGGCAGCACAGGCCTACGACTATCCCTACCTGACCATCCAGACTGTCGACGGAACGGAGAAGTCGGTGGCCGTCGAGTCATTGAAGCTGACGTTCAGCGACGGCAAGCTGGTGGTCACAAACAGCGACGGAACTCAGACTTTCACGCTGAGCAGCCTCAGCAAGATGTATTTCTCAGCCAGCCAGACGGCCGGCATTTCTGATGCCACAACAACGACAGACACGGACGGAAGTGCCGAAGTCTATAGCGTCGGCGGCATATTCCTGGGACAGTTCGAAAGTATTGCCAAGGCGAAGGAAAGCCTGAAGCCCGGCATCTATGTAGTAAAGACAAAAACAAAGACCCTAAAAATCAGCGTAAAATGAAGAAGTTTCTGACAATGATAGCAGCCCTGATGCTGAGCTTCGCCGCACAGGCGCAAACGATGAACGTGGTGGTGGGCAACACCATCTACCAGTTTCCTGCTGCACAGGTGGGCGACATGAACTACAGCGAAGGGACGACGCTCACCATCATGGGCAAGACGTTCGCGACGACTGACATTGCCCAGGCCTACGTCGACGAGAGTGAAGTGACGGACAACACGGTGAGCGTGAAGTATAGCGACCAGACGGCTACGGTCTATGTGGCCGGCAACGTGGCCCAATACGTGACCCCCGCCATCAGCGGAGCCCACGTAAGCATCGAACAGAGCACAGACGTGAGCGACGACAATGTGGGCGAAATCACCTACTCGCTCTCTGGCTCGTCGGCCGACGGTGAGTTCTATCTGACGGGCTCCTACAAGGCTACCGTCGAGCTGAACGGACTGACGCTGACCAATGCGAACCCCGTTTACAGCGGTGCTGCCATCAACATCCAGAATGGCAAGCGCATAGACATCAGCGCAAAGAAGGACACGGAGAACACGCTGACCGACTGCACCAGCGGCGACCAGAAGGCCTGCCTCGTGGTGAAAGGCCATGCCGAGTTCAAGGGCAAGGGTACGTTGAACATCTATGGAAATGTGAAGCACGGCATCAAGACGGGCGAATACATGACGATGAAGAACTGCACCCTCAACGTGCTGAAGGCTGTAGGCGACGGCATCCACGCCAACGAATACTTCCTCATGGAGAGCGGCACCCTTGCCATCAGCGGGGTGGGCGACGACGGCATCCAGGCTGAGGTTGACGGCACAACGGCTACAGGCGAGACGACCGACCATGAGGACGAGGACTCGGGCAACATCTACATCCAGGGCGGCACCCTCACCATTGCCACGACGGCTGTCGGCTCGAAGGGCATCAAAGCCGACGGTACCCTGAAAATCAATGAAGACAGCTCGACAACAACAATGACCATCACCAACAGCGGCGGTGTAGACACCAGCGACAGCAGCGACCTGACCTCAAGTGCCTGTCTGAAGAGCGAGACTGCCATCACCATTGCCGGCGGCACGCTGACGCTGACCAACAGCGGTCAGGGCGGACGCGCCATCAACTGCGGCAACGACAACGGCAGCGGCGCACTCACCATCACGGGCGGCACCATCGAGGCCAAAGCTACGGGCAGCAACTGTGGCTCATCGTCGGGCGGCGGAGGTCGCGGAGGCTGGGGCGGCTCGACATCGAGCAACCACAAATATGCTAAGGCTATCAAGGCTGAGGGAGCACTCACCATCACAGGAGGAACGGTCAACGCCTCGTCGACCAATCACGAGGGCATCGAGTCGAAGAGCACGATTGACATCTCGGGCGGCTACGTCTATGCCTATGCCGGCGACGACGCCATCAACGCAGCCAGCCACTTCACCATCACAGGCGGCTTCGTGATGGGCAACTCGTCGGGCAACGACGGCATGGATGCCAACGGCAACTTCTACATCAAGGGCGGCACCGTGTTTGCCGTAGCTGCCAGCCAGCCCGAAGTGGGCATCGACGCCAACACCGAAGGAGGCTACAAGCTCTACGTGACGGGAGGCAACGTCATCGCCATCGGCGGACTGGAAAACGGCAGCTCCCTCTCGCAGACCTGCTATCAGGCATCGAGCTACTCGAAGGGCACGTGGTACGGACTCTACAACGGCAGCACGCTGGTAGCAGCCTTCAAAGTTCCGTCGAACAGCAAGATGGGTTCCGGCCTGGTGGTCAGCACCGCGGGCACCACAACCCTGAAGTCGGGCGTCAGCATCAGCGGAGGCACCAGCATCTGGAGCGGCTTTGGCAATGTCGACGGAACCGTCAGCGGAGGCAATTCCGTAAACCTGTCCTCATACTCCGGCGGCAACGGAGGTGGTGGTTTCGGTCCTGGCGGCGGCTTCGGTCCTGGCGGAAGATGGTGATTTAAGGTATCTTCGGATATTGCTCGAAGTCGGGCTTACGTTTTTCCAGGAAGGCTTTACCGCCTTCCTGGGCTTCGTCTAAGAAGTAGTAGAGCATCGTGGCGTCGCCGGCCAGCTGCTGGATGCCGGCCTGTCCGTCGAGTTCGGCATTCAGTCCGGCCTTAATCATGCGCAGGGCGATGGGGCTGCGCTCCATCATCTCCTCGGCCCACGCCACGCACTCGTCCTCCAACTGCTCGAAAGGCACCACCTTGTTGACCATCCCCATCTGCTCAGCCTCGCGAGCTGAATACTGCCGACAGAGGAACCAGATTTCGCGTGCCTTCTTCTGCCCTACGATGCGAGCCAGATAGCTGGAACCGAAACCGGCATCGAACGAGCCCACCTTCGGACCTGTCTGGCCGAAAATGGCATTCTCCGAGGCAATGGTCAGGTCGCACACCAGATGAAGCACGTGTCCGCCTCCGATGGCATATCCATTGACCATCGCGATGACGGGCTTGGGCAGACGACGAATCTGCATCTGCACGTCGAGCACCGAGAGACGAGGCACGCCCTCCTCATCGACGTAGCCGCCACGCCCCTTGACGTGCATGTCGCCGCCACTGCAGAAAGCCTTGTCGCCAGCCCCCGTCAGCAACACCACACGGATGTTCTGCATCTCGCGGCAGAGGGAAAAGGCCTGACTCAGCTCCAGCGTCGTTTTCGGCGTGAAAGCATTGCGATAACGCGGACGGTTGATGGTGATTTTGGCAATACCATGATACTCTTCGAAGAGAATCTCCTCGAACTTCTTAATCTCTTTCCATTCTCTTTGTTGCATAATCTTTCGCTATTTTTGCTGCAAAGTTACACATTTTTATTTATTTTTCGCTACCTTTGCAGCACAAAACACCAATAGCTATGCTTCAAATACGCTGTAAGAACATCAACGTGACCAAGAGCTTCCCCGAGGGAGCCTCGCTGCTCGACGTCTATCAGGAGTTTTCCAAAGAGTTGCAAATGCCCTACCCCGTAGTTTCGGCAAAAGTGAACAACGTCTCGCAAGGACTGAAGTTCAGGCTGTATCAGAACCGCGACGTGGAATTCCTGGACGCCCGCGAAGGCAGCGGGCACCGTGTCTACGTGCGCTCGCTCTGCTTTGTGCTCTACAAGGCCTGCTGCGACGTTTTCCCCAACTCCAAGCTGTTCATTGAGCATCCGCAGAGCCGAGGCTACTACTGTAACTTCAAGAAGCGGGGAAACGACGCGCTGACCAACGACGACGTGGAGCGCATCTGCCGGCGCATACAGGAAATCATCGACCTCGACATGCCTTTCCGACGCATGGAAGCTCCGACAGAAGAGGCCATCCGCGTGTTCAAGGAGCGAGGCTTCGCAGACAAAGTGAAACTGCTGGAGACAAGCGGACAGGTTTACAGCGACTACTACATGCTGGGCGACACCGTCGACTACTTCTACGGCCCGCTCGTTCCCTCGGCCGGCTATCTGAAGGTATGGGGGCTGGAGCGTTTCAACGACGGTTTGCTGCTGCGTGTTCCTGACTGGAACGACCCCACCAAGCTGGCAGAGAAGGCAGACATGCCTAAGACCTTCGAGATGTTTGCCGAGAAAGTGCATTGGGACGTCATCATGCGGCTTTCGAATGCAGGCGACGTGAACAGGGCCATCCTGAAAGGGCACGCATCGGAACTGATACAGGTGAGCGAGGCCTTGCAAGAGAAGAAGATCGTGAAGATTGCCGAAGAGATAGACCGCCGGTTTCATCAGGAGAAAGACCCCGTTAGGCTGGTGCTCATCACAGGTCCCTCGTCGTCGGGCAAGTCTACATTCTGCAAACGCCTCAGCGTGCAGTTGCTGGCCTGCGGACTCAGGCCCTACTCGTTTTCTACCGACGACTACTTCGTGAACCGCGTGGATACCCCCAAACTGCCTAACGGACAATACGACTTCGACAACATCAAGACCGTCGACTACAAGCTATTGGGCGAACACCTGTCGAAACTGATGAAAGGCGAGACGGTGGAGGTGCCTGAATATAACTTCGTGACAGGTAAGCGTGAGTACAACGGAAAGAAGTTCCGCCTGTCAAACGACAGCGTGCTGATCATTGAGGGCATACATGCCCTGAACCCGCTGCTGACGAAGGAGATTTCCGACGCCATGAAGTTCAAAATCTACATCTCTGCACTCACCAGCATTTCGCTCGACGACCATAACTGGATTCCCACACGCGACAACCGTCTGCTGCGCCGCATCATTCGCGACTACAACAAAGGAGCCTATACCGCCCAGCAGACCATCAGCCAGTGGAAGAGCGTGTGCGAGGCAGAAGACCAATGGATATTCCCCTACCAAGAGACTGCCGACGTGATGTTCAATTCGGCCCTCAACATTGAGTTTGCCGTCTTGCGCACCCATGCCGAGCTGATACTCTCTACGGTTCCCAAGAACTGTCCTGAGTATTCTGAGGCTCATCGCCTGCTGAGGTTCATTCACTATTTCCTGCCCATCAGCGACAAAGAGATACCACCCACGAGCATCATGCGTGAGTTCGTAGGTGGTTCGAGCTTCAAGTATTAAAGTGTGTGATAGTATTCCTTGAAGACGCGTTCGTCTTCCTCCGCATCAGTGAGCACTTCCAGCAACAGGGGGTGCTCGCTTTCTGTCTGCAGAAGCCAGTCGATGCCTTTCTGCATCTGATCCATATCGCCGGCCTGCCGGTAGGCAACCTGGTTCTGACGGCAGATACCTTCGGCCGTCGTTGTGTGCTGGGCTGCTATCAAGCGGTCGCGAGCGGGACTTTGCTCCAAGCCATGCAGCATGTTGAAGATGCCACCCTTGCCGTTGTTCAGCAGCAGGATGCGGAAGTTGCCGCGCAGGTTCTGGTTCCAAAGCGCATTCTGGTCATAGAAGAAGCTCAGGTCGCCTGTGACGCAGAAGACCCTTTCGTCGGCAACGCAGGAGAAGCCTGCTGCTGTAGAGAGTGAGCCTTCGATGCCATTGACGCCGCGATTGCAGAACACAGCATGACGGGCATAGATATTGGCTAAACGGATGGCCGAAGAGTTTGCGTAGTGAACAATAGGGTTGGAGGCATGACGCTCAAAGTACTTCACGGCTGCCATCTGCGAGAAGGCTGGGGCGTAATCCTCAGCATGTTGCTGCACTCGCTTCAGCAGTTGTGCCCACTTCTGAACAAAGGGATGGGGCTGCTGCTCCAGAAAGAAGCGTATCTGGTCGGCCACCACCTCACTATCGCCCTGAATGATCTGGGTCAGGTTCATGAAGGTGTCGTTCACCTCGCCCGTCTCGTTCACAGCCCATGTTTCTTTGGCTTTCCGAAGGAAGTGCTTCACACGCTTGCTTACAATCGAGCCTCCTGTATATAGGATGAAGTCGGGCACATACTCGTCGTCATCTTTCACAAGATACACAGCCTCATCGAGGTGAGGGTTCATGGGCTGACCGGCAATGAGCATTGGTTGCTTAGCCTGCATGAACATTCTGCAGACATGGCTCAACGTTATATTCGAAAGCACGGCATCGCGACGCTCTATCAGACGCTCGACAGGGAGCGTTTCTTCTGTGAACTCAAACAGCGGCTCACTAATGGGAACGTTGATGTGGACGGGAGCACGCTTCTCGAGCAAAGCCTCGTTGACCATACGGTTGCAATACCAACGCTGCTCGTCGTTGCAGGGTTCTGGCAACGACACAGCCTTTCTGACGAAGCGCCCGAGTGCATCGGGCTGAGGAAGGGTCTGACCGTCGAGCTGGTCAATCCATTGCTGTGGGCGGTCGGCCGAGATGACTACCAACGGGCGATGCTGGTAGTAGGCCTCAGCAACGGCAGGAGCCAGATTGAGCAATGCCGAGCCGCTGGTGACACAGACGGCGACGGATTGGCCTAAGGCCTGAGTCATGCCCAATGCATAGAAACCTGCCGAGCGCTCATCTGTTATGGGATAGCACTCCATGTCAGGACACTCGTTGAAGTTATGCACGATGGGAGCATTGCGACTGCCTGGACAGACGACAGCATGAGTCACTCCGTGGGCCACTAACAGGCTGGTCAGTATGTTTACATTTTCTTTGTTGCTATACATCTTCTCATTGTTTCAAGTTTTGCCTCGGTCTCCTGCCACTCCTGCTCCTCGGTGCTGCCCTTGAGCAGCCCGCCACCAGCATAGAGACGGCAATGAAGGCCTTCAATCTGCATACAACGCAACGACACATAGAGGTGAGTCGCCCCACTCTGCGGAAAGAGCGGCCCCATGAAGCCGCTGTAGTATCGGCGCGGTGTGTGCTCATTGTGCAGAATAAATTCGAATGCCGAACGCTTGGGCAAGCCGCAGACGGCCGGCGTGGGATGCAGGGCCTGCAGCAGTTCACCGATCCGCGTATTCTGCTCCAGCGTGAAGGTGAAATCGCTACGCAGGTGCACCAAATTGGCAGCTCGCGCCGTTCGCGGCCCCTCCTCGTTGATATTGCTGCTAAAGTGCTCGAGCGTCTCCATGATATAGGTAGCCACGATGCGCTGTTCCTCGATGTTCTTGATGCTCCAGTCTACCTGCGGCACGTCTTCTGCAAGCTGTTCTTCACTCAGCTTCATGGTACCCGCCAAAGCCATCGTGTGCCACTCACGACCTTCGCCTTCGAGCAACACCTCAGGGGTGGCCGTCAGCCAAAGACCGCTTTGCGGTGTATAGACCAAGGCAATAAAAAGGCGGGGATAGCTTTTGCAGGCCACTTCAAACATGTCGACAGGCGTGATGTCGGCATTGCAGTCCTCGTCGGCACAGCGAGCCAACACGATTTTGCTGAACGCACCAGCCTTCAGTTGAGCGTGGAAGTTGGCGAAGTCGATGGCATAGTCACTACGTTTTGCCACAAAACGATTTCCGTTTTGGCCCAAAACGCTTGGCGATTTGGCACAAAACGGAAGGCGATTTGCCACAAAACGCAGCTCGTTTTGACCCAAAACGGAAATGCGGTCAGGGCGTATCAGCACTATAGGCTGTTGGTCGGCCACCTCGAAGGGGACCACGACAAAGCCTTCATGTCCGCTCAATGCCGCCAGAGAAGGCACTACCAGAGGTGCGCCATCCGTTTGTTCGACCAGCGTGCATTGCTGCTCGTAGGGATAGCGGAAAAGGGCGAAACTGTTCATTTAGTCTTAATAATATAATTGGTAACGCGTACGGACGAGATAATGTCGCCTGCCGAGTCGCGTATCTCGACATTCCATACATGGAGCGTTGAACCACTATGCAGCAGACGGGCATAAGCCGTAACGGTATCGCCCTCGGCAACTGCCTTCACATGGCTGCCGCTCACCTCAATGCCCACGCAGGCACAGCCCTTGCAAAGAGCCGAGGAGCCCACCCCAGCCACATTCTCGGCCAAGGCCAGCGAAGCGCCTCCGCTCAGGAAGCCGAAAGGCTGACGATTGCGCTCGTCGACCCGCATACGGGCCATACACGTATCGTCCTCGGGTGTGGAAAGGAATTCCATCCCGAGGGCGGTACTCAGATTTGGTTTTGCGTTGATTATCTCGTTGATTTCCTCTACATTCATTATCTGCTCCTATCACTTAAACAACGAATACTCCTTAATTTCCCAGGCCAGGACGCTGGCACCCAGGACGTCGCGCTCACGATCGTCGAGCATGGAGACCAGGAACTTCACCTTCCCACGAATGTTATAATAGACATGTTTTTCAAATTCTTCCTCGGCGGGCTCGAGCAGCCAATGGCCTGCTTTGGAGATGCCACCCGTGAAGATGAAAGCCTCCGGGTCGATGACTGAAGCATAGTTGGCCAATGCAAGTCCCAGCATCTTTCCCGTTCTACGGAACACCTCGATAGCCATCTTGTCGCCCTTATCGCAACATTGGCAGATAATCTTCGGAGTGAGACGTTCATAGGAGCGCATCAGCGAGGGCTCGTCGCTCTCGGCCATCATCTCCTTGGCCGTGCGAATGATGCCCTTGGCCGCACAATAGGTTTCCATGCACCCGTCGAGTCCGCACTCGCAATGACGGCCATGGTCGACCACACAGGTATGGCCAATCTCGCCCGAGAAGCCAAATTCGCCCAGATAGTCGTAGCCACGCGAGAAGAAGCAGCTGCCGATGCCGTGTCCAAGCGACACAACGATGAAGTCCTCCATTCCATGAGCCGAGCCGAACACATTCTCGCCCAACGCGATGACGTGGGCATCGTTGGCCAAAGCCACCGCCAGCCCGCTACGGTCGCGCAGCATGGCGGCCAGCGGAACGACCCCTTTCCAGGGCAGATTGGGTGCATTCTCTACGCAGCCCGTCAGCTGGTTGCCGCTGGGCACACTTATTCCCACCGAGCGAATGGTCTCGTAGCCTCCGTTATTCTCGGCCAAGCCGATAATACCCTCGCTCAGCTGTTCAATAAAAATATTTACATCAGGAAAATCAAGTGTGTTGAAACTATCGTGAGCAATAATGTTTCCACGAATATCTACGATGGCATAGGTTGTGCGCTCTACGCTCACATCGACTCCAACCACCCGTTTTTTTATAACGACATTGTCCATGATTCTTTTCCTTTTTGCTTTATTTGAACAAAGAATACTCTCTCACTTTCCAGGCCAGCACACTTGCTCCCAGCACGTCACGCTCTGAAGCATCGAGCGACGAAAGCAGGATTTCGACCTTACCTTTTATATTAAGGAACACGTGCTCGTCGAACGATTTGCGCGTGGGCTCGAGCAGCCAATTGCCTGCTCGCTGCACGCCACCCGTGAGGATAAATGCCTGCGGATTCACAATCGATGCATAGTTGGCCAGCGCCCATCCCAGGTAGTAGCCCGTCCTTCTGAACACTTCGATGGCCATCTCGTCGCCCTCATTGCAGAGGTCGGCAATCTGCCTCGAGCCCAATTTCTCGAGCGTGCGCATCCTGGAGGGTGCATCGCTTTCAGCCAGGACTTCCTTGGCCGTCTGCACGATGCCTTGAGCAGAAGTATAGGCTTCAAGGCAACCACGATTGCCACATCCGCAGAGGCGTCCGTCAGGAACGATGCAGGAATGCCCGAACTCACCACCAAAGCCATGATAGCCCTCATGGGTCTTACCGTTGGAGAAGAGGCAGCTGCCTACACCGTGACCCATCGTCACAACGACGAAGTTCTTCATGCCGTGAGCAATGCCGAACGTATGCTCGCCCAGCGCTCTCACATGGGCATTGTTGCCCAATGCCACCGCCAATCCCAAGCGGTCACGCAGCATGGCAGCCAACGGCACGATTCCCTTCCACGGCATGTTGGGAGAATTTTCAATACAACCAGTCCTGAAGTTTCCGCTTGGAGCGCTGATGCCGATAGAGCGAATGGTGTCATAGCCGCCATTTGCATCGACAAAAGCCACGATACGCTCGCTCAAAGCCGAAACATAATCATTGATGTTAGGATAGTCACTTGTATTAAACGACTCTTTTACCAGTACGTTTCCCCTCAGGTCGACGATTGCATAGGTAGTGCGGTGCAAGCTAATTTCGACGCCAATGACTCTTGACTTAATCGTATTTTGCAACATGATGTATTAGTTTTAATCCGCGGCAAATATAGTAATAAATTTGTAATCTGCCAAAGAAATGTCAGTTTTTTTTGCAAGTTTCAACTTTATTTCTTAATTTTGCCACCGATTTATATTATTTACTTTTAAACGTTTATTATTATGAAGAAAGCATTATTCATGGCGATGGCTGCTTTTGCCATCAGTTTCGCCTCTTGCGGAGGCAACAAAACCGCCGAGGCTCCTGCCGAAGAGGCAGAGCAGGCTGCTGAAGCATTCGACGTAGAAGGTGCAGTAAACAACTTGCAGGCTCAGCTCGAGTCTGGCGACGCCAGCACTTTCCAGAAAGCGCTCGAAGCTGTGAAGGAGCAGATTGCCAAGCTCGACCCAGAGGTAGCCAAGGAGTATGTGACCAAGGTTCAGGACTTCCTGAAGGCCAACGCCGACAAGGTGAAGGAAGTGGTAGGCGACAATGCTGTTGTCAACACGCTCGTCACTTCGATTGTTGAGGCACCTGCCGAGAGCATCATCAACGAGGTGCAGTCGAAGCTGGGTGAAGTAGGTCAGGCAGGCCAGGAGGCCGTCGACGGCGCCGTTGACCAGGTGAAGGATGCAGCCGAAGACGCTAAGCAGGCTGCTGAGGACAAGGTGAACGAGCAGGTAGACAAGGCTAAGGAGAATGCCGCCAAGGAGATTGACAACGCTGCCGACAAGGTGAAGAAAGGTCTGGGACTCTAAAGCCCCGCCACACCAGATTAACTGAAAAAAAGGGGGCGTTCGTTGAACGTATTTGCCCCCTTTTCTTTTTCTGATTACATTCAAACTAAAAGATAAACCAATTATGAAGAAAACTCTACTCAGCATCCTTGCCTTCGCAGCAAGCTTTGGCACAGCAAGTGCCGTTGACAACAACACCGTTGAAATCAAGTTCAACGGAACGAGTGCTACCATCAGCATGGCCAGCAACATCAGCAGCTACGTCAGCGTGAGCAGCGGCACGTCGTCGCATGTGGTCATCACTCAGGCCGATGGCTTTGCCGGCATCAATCCGACCGTCGACAATGAAGACGGCGAAATCATCCATGTGCTCTCTGGCACGTCGACCAACGGCAGCCTGACACTCTACGGTTCGTTCAAGTGTGTCGTCGAGCTCAACGGCCTGACGCTGACCAATCCCAGCGGCCCAGCCATCAACATCCAGAACGGCAAGCGCATCGAGGTCAGCGCCAAGAAGGGAACCACCAACACGCTGACCGATGGCGCCAACGCCGACTATAACGGCTGCCTGCACGTGAAGGGCCACACCAAGCTGAAGGGCAAGGGCACGCTCAACATCATAGGCAACTCGAGGCACGCACTCTACAGCAAGGAGTATGTAGAGGTGAAGAACCTGACGCTCAACATTACTGCTGCCAAGAAGGACGGCATCCATTGCAAGGAGTACTTCCTCATGGAGAGCGGCACCGTCGTCATCAAAGGCGTTGAAGACGATGCCATACAGGTGGAGCTCGACGGCACCACCTCGACCGGCACGACTACCGACCACGAGGATGAGGACACAGGCAACTTCTACATGACGGGCGGCACGCTGACGCTGAGCAACTACGGCGGCAAGGCCATCAAGGCCGACGGCGCCATCAGCTATTCTGGCGGCACGCGCAACTTCTCGACCACCGATACTGAGACCTATGCCGGCATCAGCGAGACCGTAAAAAATGCTGACAGCGAAGCACAATACTACGACTTGAGCGGCCGCAAGCTGACGGGCCCCAAGAAAGGTATCGTAATCATGAAGCGCAACGGGAAAACGCTTAAAATCAACCACTTATAATATTCACGGAGAAAGGTTGCTCCTATCGCTGCGATAGGAGCAACCAATCGCCCCGATTCACGGCACTAATCGCATCGATTCATCCGACAAATCGACCCGATTCATCCGACAAATCCACCCGATTCATCCGACCAATCTCAGACACCCCTACCCTACATGGAGAAAAAACACGACAAACAAGAGCTGCTCGTCTACGCCCTGCTGTGGGGAATCATGTTCCTGGCACCCGTACTGAGCATGTATATCCGCTCGACACAGGACGACAACCTGACGTTCCATTGGGACAACGTGTGGTTCATCTGGCAGCAGTATGCGCTGTTTTTCGCCATCTTCCTCATCCACAACTTCCTGCTGGCGCCCCTGCTTGTCTACAAGCAGCACCGCCTGCACTACTTCTCGCTGGTGGGCGTGATGCTGGCGGCCTTCGTCGTTTTCCAGTGTTCACGCCAGCCCGACGGCGGGGGAAGGAAGCCGCCCCACGAGATGATGGAGGCCCACCGTCCGCCTATGCCTATGGATGAGCCCGACGACGCCTTCTTCGACGACCACCGCAGGCCCCCCTTCGACGAAGGCATGAAGCCTGGCCGCGAGCAGATGCACCCCGGCTTCATGGGCGAATTCGACATTGTGAGAATCGTCGTGCTCATCCTGATGCTGGGCATGAACCTGGGTGTGAAGCTCTACTTCAAGCAACGCCACGACCAGAAGCAGCTGGAACAGCTCGAGCGGCAGAACCTGGAACAGCAGCTGGAGTACCTGAAATATCAGATCAACCCCCACTTCCTGATGAACACGCTCAACAACATCCACGCCCTCATCGACATAGACCCTGAAGAGGCCAAGACGACGATCGTGGAGCTATCGAAGATGTTGCGCTTCATGCTCTATGAGGGAGCCAAGCAGAAGGTGCCGCTCGAACGCGAGCTGGCCTTCGTGCAGCACTACATCACGCTGATGAAGCTGCGCTATACCGACCGCGTGGCCATCACGCTGAACCTGCCTGAGAGCGTGCCCAACAGCGAGGTGCCGCCGCTGGTCTTCATCACTTTCGTCGAGAACGCCTTCAAGCATGGCGTCAGCTACCAGCAGCAGTCGTTCATCGACATCAGCGTCAGCATCGAGGCCAACAAGCTGCACTTCAGCTGCCGCAACAGCCGCATAGCCCAGGACGAAGACAAGCACGGAGGCGTAGGCCTGCAGAACGTGCGCAAGCGGCTCGACCTCATCTACGGCAAGCACTATCAGCTCGACATCAAGGACGAAGCCGACGCCTACTCCGTAGACCTTACCTTGCAGCTTTGAAAAAGAAAAACCATAAAGAATAGCAAAATGAAATATCGTGTTCTTGCCATCGACGACGAACCCCTGGCCCTGCGCCAGCTCGTGTCCTACATCCAGAAAGTGCCGTTCCTCGAGTTGGTAGGCCAATGCCAGAGCGCCCTCGAGGCCCGCAAGCTGCTCGACGACGAGCCCGTCGACGCCATTTTCTGCGACATCAACATGCCCGACCTCAACGGAATGGACTTCGTCAAGCAGCTCGTAGCGCCGCCGCTCATCGTCTTCACCACCGCCTACTCCGAGTATGCCGTCGAAGGCTACAAGGTCGACGCCGTCGACTATCTGCTCAAGCCCTTCGGCCTGCAAGACTTCATGCGTGCTGCCAACAAGGTGAAAAGCCGCTTGGAGGCCTCGCAGCCCGCCCCCACCCCTACAGCAGAAAGCGGCGCCGCCGAAGATGCCATCTTCGTGAAGACCGACTACCGCGTGGTGAAGGTCAGCATCGGCGACATTCGCTACATCGAAGGCATGAGCGAGTACCTGAAGCTGCACCTGGAGAGCCAGCCCAAGCCCGTCATCACGCTGCTCGCCATGAAGAAGCTCGAGGAGCGGCTTCCACAGAACTTCATGCGCATTCATCGCAGCTACATCGTCAATCTCGACAAGATTCAGGAGGTCAACAAAAACCGCGTCATCCTCGACAGCGACACCTATCTGCCCATAGGCGACCTCTACAAAGAGCAGTTCAACGACTATCTTGCCTCCAGATTTCTGGGCAAGTAGCCGTTGCGGCTCTGCTAATAAAAACCTTAAATTATTCTAAATATCAAGTTTTTTTCGTACCTTTGTGGCCTCTATACGCGTATATATAGAAATATGTATAAGAAACAAAGAAACACAGCATGACCAAGAAAGTTTACCTCACCCTGCTTGCGCTGGTGCTCGCTCTGGCAGCCCAGGCACAGATGATGAACCCCGTGCACTTTCGCTCAGAGCTGAAGATGCTCGAGGGCGAGAACGCCGAAATCGTATTTACCGCCACCATCGACCCAGGATGGCACGTCTATTCAACCGACCTGGGCAACGACGGCCCCATCGAGGCCACCTTCAATGCAACGAAGATGGAAGGTGCCGAAAAGGTGGGCAAGCTGACGCCACGCGGCAACGCCATCAAGAAGTTCGACAACATGTTCGGCATGGAGCTGAAGTACTTTGAGCACAGCGCCACGTTCGTACAGAAAATCAAGTTCACCAAACCGCAGTACGACATCGACTGCTACCTGGAGTACGGCGCCTGCAACGACGAGATGTGCCTGCCCCCCACTCAGGTAGACTTCAAGCAAAAGGGAAACGCGCCCGTCAAGGCCGACGCGAAAGCCGACGCAGCCACAGCAGAAGCTGCCGATGAAGAAGCAGCTCCCACAGCCGAGACGAAAGCCGACTCCAGCGCAGTAGCCGCCGCTACGCCCTCTACGCTCAACGCACAGGAGAAAGACACGCTCTGGCAGTCGTCGGTCGACGAGCTGCGACAGCTGGGCGGCAGCGACAGCATCGCAGACCAATCGCTGCTCTACATCCTTCTCATGGGCTTCATTGGCGGACTGCTGGCCGTCTGCATGCCCTGCATCTGGCCCATCATCCCCATGACCGTCTCGTTCTTCCTGAAGCGCGCCAAAGACGACCAGAAGAAAGGCATACGCGACGCCATCACCTACGGCATCTCGATTATCGTGATCTACCTGGGGCTTGGACTCTTCGTCACCGCCGTCTTCGGCAGCGACGCCCTCAACGCGATGTCGACGAATGCCATCTTCAACATCTTCCTGTTCGTGCTGCTCGTGGTCTTCGCCCTGAGCTTCTTCGGATGGTTCGAAATCAAGCTGCCCGACTCGTGGGCCAACGCCGTCGACTCAAAGGCCTCGCAGACCAGCGGCCTCGTATCCATATTCCTCATGGCCTTCACGCTGGTACTGGTGTCGTTCTCATGCACAGCCCCCATCATCGGCCTGCTGCTGGTCGAGACCACAACCAGCGGCAACTGGCTGGCTCCTACGCTGGGCATGCTGGGCTTCGCCGTAGCGCTGGCCCTGCCCTTCACGCTCTTCGCCATGTTCCCCTCATGGCTGAAGCAGGCCCCCAAGTCGGGCTCATGGATGACCACCATCAAGATCGTGCTGGGCTTCATCGAGCTGGCCTTCGCCCTGAAGTTCTTCTCCGTTGCCGACTTGACGCAGGGCTGGCATCTGCTCGACCGCGAGGTGTTCCTCTCGCTCTGGATTGTCATCTTCGGCATGCTGGGCGCCTACCTCTGCGGCTGGCTCAAGTTCCAGGAAGACGAGATTGGCGGCGACCTGCATAAGCCCATGCCCGTGCTTTGCATCATGGGCGGACTGGTGTCGCTGGCCTTCGCCGTCTATATGGTGCCTGGCCTCTGGGGCGCTCCCTGCAAGGCTGTCAGCGCCTTTGCTCCTCCCATGAACACTCAAGACTTCAACCTGAACACGCGCACCGTCGAAGCCCGCTTCACCGACTACGAGCAGGGCATGGCTGCCGCCCGTGCAGAAGGGAAGCCCGTGCTCATCGACTTCACAGGCTTTGGCTGCGTGAACTGCCGAAAGATGGAGGCTGCCGTATGGACAGACCCCCGCGTGGCGCAGAAACTGACGAAAGATTTCGTGCTCATCTCCCTCTACGTCGACGACAAGGCACCGCTGGCCGAACCCATGGAGGTGACCGACGAGCAGGGCAACACCAAGACGCTGCGCACCGTAGGCGCCAAGTGGAGCTATCTGCAGAGCCATAAGTTCGGCGCCAACGCACAGCCGTTCTACGTCATGCTCGACAACGACGGGCACCCGTTGGCCGGCAGCCGTGCCTACGACGAAGACATCAACGCATACATCAACTTCCTGAACAAGGGAATCAGCAACTATCAGAAATGATTGACAAGGAAACACGACAACAAATCATAGCACTCGTACACCAGCAGGTGGTGCCGGCCATCGGCTGCACCGAGCCCATGGCCGTGGCCCTGTGCACAGCCAAAGCCACAGAGCAGCTGGGCTGCAAACCCCAGAAAATCACCGCACTACTCAGCGCCAACATCCTGAAAAACGCAATGGGCGTCGGCATTCCCGGCACGGGCATGGTGGGGCTCCCCATCGCCATCGCCTTGGGAGCCCTCATCGGCAAGAGCGAATACAAGCTCGAGGTGCTGAAAGACCTCACACCTGAGGCCCTTGAGGCCGGCAAGCAGTACATCGCCGAACAGCGCATCGACATCCGCCTCAAGGAAGGCATCACCGAGAAGCTCTACATCGAAATCATCGTCGAAGCCGGCGACAAGCACGCCACCGCCATTATTGCAGGCAGCCACACCCACTTCGTGGAAAACGGAGCACAGGCTGCACAAGCCAGTTCCTCTGACGGCGCCGACAAACAGGAAATACAGCTCAACATGCGACTCGTCTACGACTTCGCAACCACGGCCCCGCTCGACGAGATCAGCTTCATCGAAGACACGCGGCGCTACAACATGAATGCAGCCCGCGAGGCGCTGAAGGGCAACTACGGCCACAACCTGGGCAAGACCATCGACCGTCCCCTGGCCAAGGGCATCTTCGGCGGCAGCATCTACTCCCACATCATTGCCCGCACGGCCTCTGCCTGCGATGCCCGCATGGGCGGCGCCATGATACCCGTCATGTCGAACTCGGGCTCAGGCAATCAGGGCATCTGTGCCACCAACCCCGTGTGCGTCTATGCCAAAGAGAACGAGAACACCCACGAAGAGCTCATCCGCGCCCTCATGCTGAGCCATCTCACCGCCATCTACATCAAGCAGTCGCTGGGCACGCTGTCGGCCCTGTGCGGCTGCGTCGTAGCCTCCATCGGCTCGAGCGTCGGCATCACCTACCTCATGGGCGGCAGCTACGAGCGCGTCTGCTATGCCGTGAAGAACATGATTGCCAACCTGACGGGCATGATATGCGACGGCGCCAAGCCCTCCTGCTCGCTGAAGATCACCTCGGGCGTCAGCACCGCCGTGCTCTCAGCCCTGCTGGCTATGGAGGGCAAGTGCGTCAGCTCTGCCGAAGGCATCGTCGACGACTGCGTAGACCGCAGCATCCACAACCTGACCAGCATCGGCGCCGACGGAATGGGCGTCACCGACGACATGGTGCTGCGCATCATGACCACGAAGGGCTGCTGACGAACATTAAAAATATCATAAAAAACGAGGCTTGCGCTTGCAGTCTCGTTTTTTATTTGTATTTTTGCTGACGTATTATTATCAAAAACTAACCTCTAAAACTGTATTACACGTATGAAAGACTTACAAATGTACATTAACGGCCAGTTCTGCGAGAGCTCGAACGGCAAGTGGATTGACGTGCTGAACCCCTCGACCGAGGAAGTGATTTCCCGTCAGCCCGAAGGAACGATTGAAGATGTGAACCGTGCGCTCGACGCAGCCCGTGCCGCCCAGAAGCAGTGGGCCAAGACGCCCGCCATTGAGCGTGCCCAGTATCTGCTGAAGATTGCCGCAGGCATCAAGGCCCGCGAACTGGAGTTCACAGAAATCATCATGCGCGAGCAAGGAAAGACCCGCAACTGGGCCTCCATCGAGGTGGGCGCCACCATCAGCTACTTCGAGTATATGGCCAGCTTCGCTCGCCACATCGAGGGCGAAATCATTCCCAGCGACCGTCCCAACGAGACCATCCTGCTCACCAAGAAGCCCATCGGCGTCGTTGCCGGCATCCTGCCTTGGAACTTCCCCTTCTTCCTCATCGCCCGCAAGGCCGGCGCAGCCCTCATTGCCGGCTGCACCATCGTCATAAAGCCCTCGCAGCTCACCCCAGAGAACTGCACCGAGTTTGCTAAGGTGGTCGACGAAATCGGTCTGCCCGCCGGCGTCATCAACATCGTAACTGGTAAGGGAAGCGTCATCGGCAACGAGATGGCCGGCTCGCCCAAGATCGACATCGTGTCGGTCACCGGTTCCGTCAGCGCCGGCGAGAGCATCATGGCCGCCGCCTCGAAGAACATCACCAAGGTGAGCCTCGAGCTGGGCGGAAAGGCCCCCGCCATCGTCATGAAGGATGCCGACCTCGAGCGCGCCGCCCAATGGATAGTCGACTCACGCATCGGCAACAACGGCCAGATATGCAACAACGCCGAGCGCGTCTACGTGCAGAAGGAAGTGAAGGAAGCCTTCACCCGAATCCTGGTCGACAAGATGTCGAAGGTAAAGGTGGGCGATGTCTGCGCCGACGAGAGTGTCGACATGGGTCCGCTGGTAGAGGCACGCGCTTTGGAAAGCGTCACCGAGAAGGTAGAGCGAGCCATCAAGCAGGGTGCCAAGCTGCTCTGCGGCGGCCATCGCGTGGGCACGAAAGGCTATTTCTATGCAGCCACCGTGCTCGACAACTGCACGCAGGACATGGACATCATCCATGAGGAGACCTTCGGCCCCGTCATCCCACTGGTTGAGTTCACCGACATCGACGAGGCCATCGCCTATGCCAACGACTGCGAATACGGCCTGGCATCGAGCATTTTCACCAAGGACCTGAACATCGCTGTCAAGGCCTGCCGCGAGCTGGAGTTCGGCGAGACCTACATCAACCGCGAGCACTTCGAGGCCATTCAGGGCTTCCATGCCGGCGTAAAGAAGAGCGGCATAGGCGGAGCCGACGGCAAGCACGGCGTCGACGAATACCTCGTCACCCACGTCACCTACCTCGACACCTGGGACGACATGTAGAGCCATCGACGCTCACACGCATCCAAACACACAGCAGGTTGGCGCGCCCACACATCATAGGGCGCGCCAACTTTTTCTACACCTGCATTTCAACAATAATTAAGCCATCACTTCGCGCTTTTCTTTTCGACTCGCTTGGATAAGCCAATGGCACCAGTGGGGCAAACCAACCGGCAGAGGTGACAGCCCACGCACTTGGTTCCCACCAAACGGGGACGACGGGCCTCGACGTCGAAAACGATGGCCTGATGGCCGCCGTCGCTACAGGATATGGCACAGCGACCACAGCCGACGCATTGCTCCGCATTGAACTTCGGATAGACGATGGTGGTGCGATTCAGATCGCTTGGCTTCGTGAACGACGGCAGCTGTTCGCCCACCAACTCCTGCAGACGGGTGACGCCACACTTGACCATATAGCGCTGGAGTCCCAGTATCAGGTCGTCGATGATGCGATAGCCATACTGCATGACGGCCGTGCACACCTGTACATTGCTGCAGCCCAGCTGTATGAACTCGAGCGCATCGCGCCACGTCTCGATACCGCCGATGCCGCTCAGCACGGGCTTCTGCGGCATCTGGGCCATCTCCAGCACATGGCGCAGGGCTATGGGACGAACGGCGCGGCCAGAATAGCCTGAGATGGTGCGCTGGTCGGAGACCTCTGCCTTTTGGCTCATCGTCACCGACTTGATGGTATTGATGGCCGACAGGGCATCGGCACCTCCCAGAAGCGATGCTTCGGCAGGCTCTGTGATATGGGTGATGTTAGGCGTCATCTTGGCAATCACAGGTATCGTGACGGCACGCTTCACGCAGGCGGTAAAAGCCTCGACCAGCTCTGGGCTTTGACCTACGTCGCTGCCCATGCCCTCGGTCTTCATCTGCGGACAAGAGAAATTGAGCTCTACCGCATCGCAGCCGGCCTCTTGGGCCATCTTTGCCAGAGTGGCCCACTCCTCTTCGGTCTTTCCCATAATGGAGGCAACGACAATCTTGGTGGGGTAATCGCGCTTCAGCCTGTGCAGGATGTCGAAGTCGACCTCTACGCTGTTCTCGCTCAGCTGCTCCATATTGCGGAATCCATAGAAGTCGCCGCGTGCGGCAGCATACATCGCGTCGAAGCGCGGCGACACTTCATAGATGTCCTCCAGGCAGATGGTCTTATAGAATACGCCTGCCCATCCCATATCGAAGGCATGGGCCACCATCTCATAGTTTGTGCATACTGCCGACGATGCCAGGAAGAACGGATTCTCGCACTTGATGCCGCAGAAATCGATGCTCAAGTCAGGATAGTGGCTGTTGTCCACGTCGTCGTCGAGAATGCTGCGAATGAGGCTACGAATGCGGATGGGGCTGTTGTAGTGGATGCAGGCCTGCTCGGCCCGTTCCAAGTCTTCGTCGGAGCAGTCTTTCACCCATTGCAGGGCGGGCTTGTGGTTGTCGAAACGGATGGCACGGATGGCACGTGCGGGGTCGCCCGTTTTGCAGGCTTTCGTACAAGGAGCATCGAGGCACATCAGACAATGGATGGCTTCCTCGTAGATGTTCATTTTTCTATGAGCGTATTCCATATCACGAAGGTTTTATTGGTTTTTAGTTAAAATTCGTGGCTATAGTTATATCATCGCTGCAAAGATATGGTTTTATTTTCATATTTCCAAATTTCCAGTAAAGAATTTGCCGGATATTGTTCTGCTACCCGTTAGGGAGAGGGGCTCCTACCGGCAGCAAGAGGGGCACGAACCGGCAGTAGGAGGCCCACGAACCGGCAGTAGGAGCCTCACGAACCGGCAGTAGGAGCCTCACGAACCGGCAGTAGGAGCCTCACGAACCGGCAGCAGGAGACCTGACTTGCGGAGCATGCGGCAAAAGGCCTTCCGACCCATCGCAAAGATTCATCCGACCAATCGGGGGGATTCATCCGACTAATCGACCCGATTCATCCGACTAATCGAGGCGATTCATCCGACCAATCGAGGCGATTCGTGGAGGGTATGCGCGAAGATGCTGCAACGAACCCAAAACCTTTACTTCAGCTTGGGCTTCAGTTCGTCGGGCGAATCGTTGGTAAACATATTGACGGGAGGCGCCTGCTCGGTGTAGAAGTGGCGCACTACGTCGGGCGTGAGCTGCAGCGTGGGCTGGAAGTCGGCACTACGCATGTAGCTCAGGATGGCGTGACGCATCTGGCGGGCAACGGGGCGATGGGCGAGGTCGCTGGTGATGTCCATCGTCGTCATGAGCAGGCGGCCCTGCCCCACCCTTGCTTCGATGAGCATGCCGAGCTTGCGGCTGACGTGCCACGTGTCGATGGGCTGGATGGGAGGCTGATAGCTGGCGGGCAGCTCGCGCAGGTTCATCACCTGGGCCTTGTTCAGCAGCTCCCACCAGTTGAGGTTGCTCCAGTCGTCGGTGGGGAATCCATGACGGAACAAGGGGTGGCTGGTGTCGATATAAGCGCCGGTGGTGTGGGGCGGACGCATCTTGAACCACGAGGTGTTCCAGAACACGGGCAGATAGGTTTGCTTCACGTCGCTGCCCAGGGTGACGCGGCCTGCTGCCGTGAGCAGTACGGAGCGGCCTTGCTCCAGGGCTTGCAGGGCCTGAGGGTTGAGCTCGTCGGCAATGAGCAGGCTGTCGGCGGCAACCTGCGCCGTATCGATGCTGTCGCTCAGGGTCTCAGGATAGACCCAGAAGTCCCAGCGGTTGCTGACGCCGCCACCCACGCTGGCCACCAGCGTGTACTTGGCGGGGGCAGGCAGTTGACGGAGCGGAAGGCTGACGGTGACGAGCTGATTGTTCTTGCCGACGTTGACAGACATGTCTGGAAACGTTTCGCTGACGAGCACGGTGGTGTCGCCCTGCAGAATTTCGTAGTGCAGCGACGGCATCTTGACGCGCCAGGGGGTAGCGTTCATCATCTCGACGGGCACCTGTAGCTGCTCGTCGCTGGTGAAGACAAACTTGGGGAAGCGGGCCAGCAGCACGAGCGGGCTGCAGAACTCGCGCCACTCGCTGGCCGACGTGTAGCCCTTTTCGCGCCAGAACACGTTGAGTGCTCCCACGAGCGCCGTGCCCTGTCCGCTGTAGTCGTTGAGTCCCAGCAGCTGGAAGCCGGCATAGTCTTTGGTGCGCAGGTTGCGCTCTATCTCGTATTTATAGCAGAGCGTCTGCAGCTTTCCGCTGGCATGCAGGAACTTCTCGGCCTGACTCTCCATTCCGCCAGCCGCCAGCAGGTCGCGGAATATCTCGAAGTTAGCGGCCTTGTAGGCACCTGTATATTGCGACACCTCCTTCAGGTCAGGGAAGGCGCACCACTGGCCTTGCTCATGGGCGATGATAGGGCTCTGGTTGGGCTCTGCCGACTTGTAGTTGCGCGGAAACTCGATGCCGCTATAGTAGTCGTCGTCGCTCGAAGGGGCATGTCGGTCCCAGTCGAGGCCGCGCGCCCCACCCTTCACGTGATACTCTGAGCCGCCGTCCCAGGCCCATCCGCCGCCCACGCTGGCTCCGCAGTAGAGCTTCGAGGCGTCGTAGTCCTTCATCTGTCGCACCCAGTCGTTGCAGTAGCTGACCCAGTCGCCCGCAGGCTCATTGCCTGCCGCCATCATGACGAACGAGGGGTGATGGCCATACTCGTCGACGATGCGCTTCGACTCTTCGAGCAGGTACTCGTCAATCGTCTGCCCTCGGCGCAGCTTCACGCCGTGATTGGGCCACGAGGGGCCTTCAGGCTGCAGGTAGATGCCCACGCGGTCGGCAGCGGCAAAGGCGGCCTCGGGCGGGCAGTAGCTGTGGAAGCGCACGTGGTTGAGCCCATACTCCTTGCACTTGCGGAAGATGCGCAGCCACTCGTCTTCGGTCGTGGGCGGATAGCCCGTCTCTGGGAAGCAGCAGTTCTCTACCGTTCCTCGCAGGAAGAGCGGACGCCTGTTGATGTAGAGCTGACGCCCCTTGACAGCCATCTGGCGGAAGCCCACGTTGGTTTCTATCACATCGTCGCCGGCCTGAAGGCGCAGCCGATAGAGATAAGGATTGAACTCGTCCCAGAGCGTGAGGTCGCTCACGATGTCGAAGGTTATCTTGTCGCCCTGGGCGGGCAGCGCATTCTTATAGACCATCTTACCAGCGTTGCGCCCTGAGAGGGGAGTGAGCGTGACGGTGACGTCGTAGTCCCAGAAGGGCATGATGCGCACGCCGTCGACGTGGTTCTCAAGATTCACAATCATGTGGGTGCCTGCACTATCGGTCTGCAGCTGGAAGCTCTTGATGTTGAGCTTCTTCCAGTGTGGCTGCAGCTCCATGCGGCCTGTGATGCCGTTCCAGTTGCCTTGCGTCTGATCGGTGACGCTATGCGAGTCCTGTCCTACGCAGACGTTCTCGATGCCGTTGTAGACGCGGATGAGTATTTCGTTCTTCCTGCCGGCCTTGATGGCTCGCGTCACGTCGTAGCGATGGGGCGTAGAGAGCGACGTCTGATGGCCGATGCGCTTGCCGTTGACGTAGACCGTTGTCTCGATGTGCGGACGTTCGAGGAAGAGCGTGATGCGGCGGCCTTTGTAGCTGCGAGGCACATAGATGGTGCGCTTGTACCAAGCGGCTCCCACATAGTGCTTCTGCGGAGTGAGGAAGAAGGGGAACTTCATCTGCCCCTCCTGCCGATACTTCTCCATGAAGGGGTTGAAGTAGTAGGACGAGTCGTAGAGCGAACCCGTCCACTGGGTGCGCACGCTCACGTCGTCGCCCTTGCCGTTGGTGAGCATCGAGCCAGGCAGCATCACAGAATCGCTGAACCGCAGGGAGTCGCTGGTAGAAAACTCCCAAAGTCCTGTAAGGTCAATCGCATCCTGCGCCCAAGCCGTGCTAAAGACGCCCGATAGGATGCCGAAGAACAAAGAAACCAAACCACGCTTCATCATCTCTTATCTAATATCTCTTATCTAATATCTCTTATCTCTTATCTAATATTGATCCCCTTCACGCTCTCACCAGGCCTCTTGTCGGCCTCGCGCGGCAGATAGATGGGCGCATGCTGCTGCCAAGGCAGGATGCGCAGCTCGAGTTGCTGCACGCCCTGGGGAAGTCGCCACAGCCCATAGAGGAACGGACGGCCATACTGGAAATTGTCGGCAATGAGCTTGCCGCCTGCATACAGACGGGCGCAGTCGCCCTGATACTCGATGCTGAGCATTC
Source organism: uncultured Prevotellaceae bacterium (assembly GCA_902771785.1). Classification (GTDB taxonomy): domain Bacteria; phylum Bacteroidota; class Bacteroidia; order Bacteroidales; family Bacteroidaceae; genus Prevotella. The sequence continues at coordinate 16,348 of CACXYH010000029.1, read as the reverse complement.
GTGCGCCAACAGCCGACGAGCCTGCTGGGAGCGCTATTTCGTAGACGGCAGCCTGCGCCCATTCGGCTTCTGTAGGAGCCTCGGCCACCTTGGCGGGGCCTTTCTGGATGCTGCGCAGCTGTCCTGCCTCACGCACCTTCCTGTACTGGCACTGGACAGCTGGCGACGGCGCAACCGATGCCGGCAGGAAGAGCCGCTCGGCCTCCTGCTGCGAGAGCAGGTAGACGTTGTCGAAGACGGGGGCAGAAAGACCCTTCGGCTTCACGTTCTTCAGCGTCTTGCCGCTCTGCAGGGCAATAGTGGTGGGAATGCCCTTGAGCTGCATCATGTAGACCTTGCCGTCGCGGCGAGCCACCAACTGGGCCGTAGCATAGCGGATGCCGTCGATATTGACGGGGAAGATGGCCATGCAGCCCGCAGGGATGGTGAGGCGCGGCAACTGCACGCCGCAGGCCTCCAGCCGCACGTTCTTCTTCGCGCTGAGGTTCTGCAGGCGCTCGTAGTTGTTCACAAAGATGAAGCCGCTGCCCTTCTCGGCACGTACGGCCCAGCGCAAGGCGCTATCGTCGCCCTTCTTCAGGTTCTGGCTGGAGGGGAACTGCGCCTCCATCGTGGCCAGCTGTTCGCCATAGTCGTGCATGAACAGGTGGAGCGGGCGCAGCATGTAGTACTGCGGATAGGTTTGTCCGAACTCGCCGAGCGGTGCCTGGAAGTCATAGGTCAGCTGAGGCAGGTCGTTGTTGGCCGTGCCCGGCGTGCGTTGAGTCTCGTTCAGAGTAGTGATGCCCTCAGGGTTGGTTCCGCCGTGATACATATAGTAGCCCAGCAGGTTGCTGCCAGAGCCCAGCTTCACCAGCGCCATCGCATAGGCATCTTCAGGATAGACGAAGGGACGGCGATGATAGGCCGTGGCCATTCCGCCACCCAGCTCGCAGGTGAAGTAAGGATAGGCCTCGTCGCCCTTGTTCACCTTTTCGTCCTGCTTGCCCAGGAGATCTGTGCCTATGGCCGTCGACGAGCGGAAGCCCTTGAAGTTGAAGGCCTTATAGTAATTGCCCGTCGTCTCTTCGATAGACTTGTCCCAGAAGCCGTCGGCATAGTCGCCGTAGAGGGGCAACATCTCGCCGTAAGGCACAGGCTTCGACAGCTCAGGCCATCCAGTACGGGTGTAGAAAGGCAGGTCGAAGCCTATTTTCTGCGCCATCCGCTTCAGCGCCAGCAGGTAGTCGCCAGAGCCGCGATATTCGTTGTCGAACTGAGCAGCAACGACGGGGCCGCCATCTTTCCATTGCAATCCTTGCACCTGCGTGAAAATCTGCCGATAGAGTTTCTCTACATAAGCCAGGAAAGTCTTGTCTTGGGAACGCAGCTTGCAGCCCTTCGTAAAAACCCAGTCAGGAATACCACCATTGCGCACCTCACCATGACAGAACGGCCCGATGCGCAGCACGACGGGCATCTCTTCCTGACGGCACACCTCGAGGAAGCGGCGCAGATTGCGCTGTCCGTCCCAGCGGAAGATGGCCTCCTGCTCCTCGACATGGTTCCAAAACACGTAGGTGGCAATCATCGTGACGCCGCCTTCCTTGATCTTGCGCACCTCCTGCTGCCATTCGTCGGCAGGAATGCGCGAGTAGTGGACCTCACCCATGACGGGGCATACTCGCCGTCCGTCAATCATCAGGCTATAACGATCCCACGTCACGACAGGCACCTGGGCTGATGCCATCAGTCCTATGCCCATCATGGCCAGCAGAATGCTTAATAGGCGCTTCATAAAGAGAAAAACTATAAGGCTTTCGTTATCTGTTCAGCTATCTGCTGCATGCCCTTCACAGAGGGATGACCAGAGAGCTTGTCGATGTTGTGCAGCTCGATGCACTTCACGCCGTAATGCTGGCAGATGGTCTTCACCGACTCGTTGACCTCTGGCTTCAGCCCATCGTTGAGCAGGAAATAGATCTGGGTGCCCACGTAGCGCAGGGTCATCCACTCGAGCATGCGGGCCATAGCGGGACGGAAGTTCCAGAAGTTGGCTTTGGCCAGATTCTCGTACTGGTATTCGCCAATAGGCGAACCTGCCCAGCTGTCGTTGGTGCCGCCAAAGATGAAGATGATGTCAGGACAGCCAAGGTCGCTCATGCGGGTAAGGAACGAGCGGGCCGAATAGTCGTTGGCACTATAGCCCCAGTAGCTGATGGTGGAGCCGCTATAGGAATTGTTGACGCAGAGCTTCCAGCCCTGCTTGGCTATGAGCTGATGCCACCACGTCTGGCGCACGTCCATCACATCGGTACGCCCACGCTCGCCCTGAGCATAATACCACATCTCGTTGGTGGCGGGCGTCACGAACCCTTCGAAGGTTGAATAGGAGTCGCCCAGAATAGACACGGACTTCACCTGTGCTGCCGAAGGAAGCACAAGGACGAAGCTCAGACAGAAAACAAGTAAAAAGGAATAAAAACCACGTTTCTTCATATCTCTTAATCTTTCAACTTTCATTTTTCAGCTTTCATCTCTCATCTAATCTCCACTTCCACAGGACAATGGTCGCTGCCGAAGATTTCGGTGTGAATACTGGCATCGGCTACTTGGGGCATCAATCGCTCGCTGACCACGAAGTAGTCGATGCGCCAACCGGCATTCTTCTGACGGGCCTGGAAACGATACGACCACCACGAGTACTCCACCTTATCAGGATGGAGCGTGCGGTAGGTATCGCAGAAGCCACTCGCAAGCAGATTGCTGAATTGCTGGCGCTCCTCGTCGGTAAAGCCGGCATTATGACGATTGGTCTTGGGGTTCTTGATGTCGATTTCCTCGTGGGCTACATTCAGGTCGCCACAGAGGATGACGGGTTTCTGCTGGTCGAGTCGTTGCAAATAAGCGCGGAAGTCGTCTTCCCACCGCATGCGATAGTCGAGTCGCTTCAGCCCGTCCTGCGAGTTGGGCGTATAGCAGCACACAAGGAAGAACGCATCCATTTCGAGCGTAATGATGCGACCCTCATGGTCGTGCTCGTCGATGCCCAGCCCGTAGCTGACGCTGAGCGGCTTGTGCTTCGTGAAAATCGCCGTGCCCGAATAGCCTTTCTTTTCAGCCGAATTCCAGTAGCTCTCGTAGCCCTCGAACGCGAGGTCGAGTTGTCCAGGCTGCATCTTCGTCTCCTGCAGGCAGAAGAAGTCGGCATCGAGTTGGCGGAACACGTCGCTAAATCCTTTCCCTTCGCAAGCGCGAAGTCCGTTTACGTTCCAGCTAATCAGTTTCATTGTTGTCGTAGGTTTTTAGTGATGACTGTTTTTAAAGTAAGCAGGGCGAGCCTGCGGTTAGCAGACCCGCCCTGGGGTTATCTTGACTGATGAGTGCTGAGCAATGCTCAGAACTTTGCCATCTTGATGGCCACAACGGCGCACTCGTCGCCTTTGTTACCCAACCTGCCACCTGCACGGTCCTTTGCCTGCTGCAGGTCTTCGGTGGTGAGCAGACCATATATAATAGGTATATTGTTCGTGGCGTTCAGATGGGCTATTCCCTGGGTGACTCCCTGACAGATATAGTCGAAATGAGGAGTCTCGCCACGAATGACGCTGCCCAAGATGATGATGGCATCGTAGCCGTCGTTGCGCGACAGCTGCTGTGCGCCATAAATCAGTTCGAACGAGCCAGGCACGGTCTTCACGTGGATATTCTCTGGCAGAGCGCCGTGCTTCTCGAGCGTATTGACGCAGCCCTCAAGCATGGCACCCGTAATCTCAGGGTTCCACTCTGCCACCACGATGCCGAAACACATGTTCGATGCATCGGGCACCTTCGAGAAGTCGTAGTCGCTCAGATTATGGAGTGCTGTAGCCATTTACTTTGTGACGCTAAACGTGAAACATTACTCGGCTACGCGCTCAATGTACTCGTCGATGATCTGGTACTGCACCGACTGCAGGTACTTCTCCTTGATGGTCTGATAGAGTTTCAGAGCCTCGGCTTTCTTGCCCTGGCTCTCCAGAATTTCGCCAGCCTGGATGAGGAATGCGGGCGAGAGGGTGTTGTTGTCGGCCTTCTCGGCAGCAGCCTTCAGGTGCTTCACGGCGTCGTCGAGCTTTTCCAGATGAGCATAGGCGTTGCCCAGAGCAGCCTCCACAGAGGGAGAAATCATCTGGTCGTCAGAACCGCTGAACTTCTCAAGATACTGAGCGGCTTCCTGCCACTTGTCGAGCTGAGCGCAACACAGACCGGCATAGAGATTGGCCAGGTTGCCTGCGTCGGTAGAGCTATAGTCGGATGCAATCTTTGCAAAGCCCACGAAGCCCAGGCTATCGCCATTGAGAGCCTGCTCAAACTGCTGGTTCTGGAACATTTCCTGACCCTTGGCCAGTACGGTGCTGGCTTCCTGCTCACGAGGTTCCGACACGTAATTCTTGTAGAGAATCACACCGGCAATAATCACCACGATGGCTACTATTGCACAGATGATTGCGTTCTTGTACTTGAGGAACAAAGCCTCACCCTGATTGAGCGTTACCTCTGAGGGTTGTGCGCTCACGTTTTTCTTTGAATCTGCCATTATTTTTGTTGATCTTTTTAAGTGTCAATAAAATTTGCGGGGCAAAATTACAGAAAATCTGCCACATAGTGAAATTTATTTCATACTTTTTTCGTTTTTTCGGCCGATTTACACTAACTTTGCACTAAAAATAGCGTAAATGGTGCTCGAAAAGCTGCAAATCATCAATTATAAGAACATTGCCGAAACCACACTTGACCTGTCGCCCAAAATCAATTGCTTCATCGGACAGAACGGCGTGGGCAAGACCAATGTGCTCGATGCCGTATACTACCTCTCGTTCTGCCACTCGGCTACCTGTCCCATCGACTCGCAGGTCATCAGGCACGGACAGGACTTTTTCATGCTGGAGGGAGAATATGGAGAGTTGAGCATCCATTGCTCGATGAAGCGAGGACAGAAGAAGCACCTGAAGCGCAACAAAAAGGAATACAAACGGCTGTCAGAACACATCGGCCTCATTCCCATTGTCTTCGTGGCTCCCAGCGACACCTTATTAATAGAAGGGGGCAGCGAGGAGCGACGACGGCTCATGGACGTGGTGATTTCACAGCAAGACCGCACCTACATCGACGCGCTGAACCGCTACAATAAGGCCTTGCAGCAGCGAAACGCCCTCTTGAAGCAGGAGGAACAAGAGCCAGACCCAGAGCTGCTGAGTCTTTGGGAGGAACAAATGGCACAAGAGGGAGAGCGCATCTACGAGAAGCGCAGGACCTTTATCGCTGAGATGGAGCCTCTGTTCCAGCAGTTCTATCAGACCATATCGGGCTGCCGCGAACAGGTATCGCTCACCTACGTCTCACACTGCCAGCGTGGGCCTCTGCTTGAGGTCATTCAACGCGACCGCTGGAAAGACCGTGCCGTGGGCTATTCGCTTCACGGCATCCACCGCGACGACCTGGAATTCATGCTGGCAGGACACCCCATGAAGCGCGAGGGCTCGCAGGGACAGAACAAGACCTTTGTCATTGCCCTGAAACTGGCGCAGTTTGAGATACTCAGCAAAGGGGGCAAGAAACCCATCCTGCTGCTCGACGACATCTTCGACAAGCTCGATGCCAGCCGAGTAGAGCAAATTGTGGGTTTAGTGGCCGGCGAGGGTTTCGGACAGATTTTCATTACCGACACCAACCGCGAGCATCTGGACCAGATACTTTCTCAGGGAAATTTCGACTACAAGCTATTCCACGTAGACAACGGAGAAATCAATGTTTAAGCGCGACGTTCAAGACATCAGAGACCTCATCATGCGCAACCTTCGCATGCAGGGACTCGAAACGCCTCTGCTGCAGAAGCGGCTCATCGAGGCGTGGCCAGAAGTGGCAGGCCCTGTGATTGCCCGCTATACACGTGACGTTCGCATACAGAACCAGACGCTCTACGTGAGCCTTACCTCGCCCGCCTTGCGTGCCGAACTGAGCATGCAGCGCCAAACTTACGTCAAAAAGCTCAACGACTACGTCAATGCCCAAATCATCAGCGACATACGCTACTGCTAACAGCGGGCAATGAAGTTGACCACCTTGTGGGTGTCGCGATAGTTGTAGGCCTGAGCCACCTTCTTCACCCGTTTCTCATTCTTCTGTCCAGGGGCCTGAGGAAAGGCATTGCCTGCCTTGAAGAGACGAAGGGTCTCAAGAATGGCGGGGTCGTCCTCGTTCAGGTTCTCTGTCCATGCCTGCTCGTCGAGCATGTTGTAGACGATACGGCTGGTCAGGAAGCGCTCCAACAACCGATGCGACTTCTGAATCATCAGGTTGCGGCGCTTCAGTCCGTTCTTGTCGGCATAGGTAGCAAACTTATCAACGATGTTCTGCTTCTTCAAGTATTTCTCCAGTTCCCTGCTCGTCGAATAGTTAGCCAGCGTCTTACGGTTGGCATCCACATACTCGAAGGCAAACTGCAGGATGAGCCCGTTCATGGCTGCCTCCTTATAATAAGAGGTGACGCCCAGCGTGTCTTCAGGCACAAAGATGTCAGGCGTGATGCCACCACCACCGTAGACCACACGTCCGTTCAGGGTGTGATACTCTGGTCCCTCATGCTTGATGCTGTCCTGCGAGAAGAACTCGCCATGCTGATAGCGCGTCAGCAGGTCTTCCTCGTAGTCCTTGTCCTGACCGCTGGTGTAGGGCTTCTGTATGCAGCGGCCTGAAGGCGAGTAGTAGCGGGCTATCGTGAGGCGTATCATAGAGTGGTCGCTGAACTCGATGGGCTGCTGCACCAGACCCTTGCCGAAAGAACGACGTCCGATGACGGTGCCTCGGTCGTTGTCCTGAATAGCACCAGCCAGGATTTCGCTGGCCGAAGCCGAACCTTCGTCGATGAGCACCACGAGAGGGAGCGTCTGGTAGCTGCCGCGCCCGTCGCTGCGATAGTCCTGACGCTCAGAGCGACGGCCCTGCGTGTAGACGATCAGTCGGCCTCGCGGCAGGAACTCGTTGGCAATCTGCACAGCCGACTGCAAATAGCCGCCCGTATTGCCTCGCAGGTCGATGGCAAGGCTCTCGAAGCCCTGCTGCGACAGGCTGGCCAGGGCGATGAGCAGCTCTGGATAGGTATTCTCGCCAAAGTTCTTGATTTTGATGTAGCCTGTATGTTCGTCGAGCATATAGGAGGCTGTCACGCTCTTCATGGGTATTTCGCCACGAGTGATGGTCACCTCGCGCAGGTCTTTCTCGCCATAGCGGACGATGCCCAGCTTCACCTTCGTGTCCTTGGGGCCTTTCAACCGATGCATTGCCTCCTCATTGGTCACAATACTGCCTACGAAGAGGGAGTCGTCGACGGTTACAATCTTATCGCCTGCCAACAGGCCAGCCCGCTCGGCAGGACCATTGGAGATGACGTTCTGCACACGAATGGTGTCCTTGCGGATGGTGAACTCGATGCCGATGCCAGAGAACGAGCCGCGCAGGTCGTCGTTGGCAGTCTGCACATCCTTGGCCGAAATATAGACCGAATGCGGGTCGAGCTCGCTGAGGATGGTAGGCACAGCCTTTTCAACGAGGTCCTGCACGTCGACGGTATCCACGTAGTTATCGTTGACGATGTGCAGCAGATTGTTCAGCTTGTTGGTGCCGGTATTGATGATGCTCAGTCGGCGTCCGCCAAAATGATTGGCATAGAACGTTCCGATGAGGATGCCGATGACTACGCAGAGGGCGAGCCACAGGGGCGAAAGGCGGTTTTGCTTGTTATTGCTCATATAAGGATAAAAGACATATTAGACTACTGTCACTCGACTTCCATGTAGACGACTTCAATGCCGGCTCTTTCGAGCAGTTCTATGCCATCTGTCAGCCGATACTTCTCACCATAGACCACGCGCTTGATGCCTGCCTGGATAATCAGCTTGGCACACTCAATGCAGGGCGAGGCGGTGATATAGATGGTGGCGCCGTCGCTGTTGTTGCTGGAGCGGGCCAACTTGGTGATGGCGTTGGCCTCAGCGTGGAGCACGTAAGGTTTCGAAACATTGTTTTCGTCTTCGCACACGTTCTCGAAGCCTGTGGGCGTGCCGTTATAGCCGTCGCTGATAATCATCTTGTTCTTCACCACCAGCGCTCCTACCTGGCGACGCTGGCAATAAGAATTCTCAGCCCAGATGCGGGCCATGCGCAGGTAGCGCTCATCTAACTTTCTTTGCTTTTCGTTTGATTCCATTTCTCTTCAGTAATGCGTCGATAGTGGGTTCGCTGCCCTTAAATCTCTTGTAGAGGGTCATTGGGTTCTCCGTACCACCCTTCGAGAGAATGTTCTCGCGGAACGACTGTGCCGTCTTCTGGTCGAAGATGCCGTGGCGCTTGAACACGGCGAAGGCATCGGCATCGAGCACCTCGGCCCACTTGTAGCTGTAGTAGCCGGCCGCATAGCCGCCCGACATGATATGGGAGAACTGTACGGTCATGCAGGTATCAGGAAGCTGTTTGCCCAGGATGGCTTTCTTCCAGGCCTGCTTCTCGAAGGGAATGATGTCGTCGGTAAACTCGTCGCGCTGAGTGTAGTAGGCCATATCGAGCAAGCCCAAAGACACTTGGCGCAGGCAGGCCGTAGCCACCATGAAGTTGCGGCTCTTGGCAATGCGCCTGATCAGCTCGTCGGGCAGAGGCTCGCCCGTCTGGTAGTGGAAGGCGAAAGTGCTGAGGAACTCCTTCTCGACGGCAAAGTTCTCCATGAACTGAGAAGGCAGCTCTACGAAGTCCCACCACACGTTGGTGCCACTCAGGCTTTCGAAGCGGGTGTTGGCAAACATGCCGTGCAGGGAGTGGCCGAACTCGTGCAGGAAAGTCTCTACCTCGCCCAACGTCAGCAAGGCCGGCTTGTCGGGCGTAGGCTTTGTCAGGTTCATCACCACAGAAACATGAGGACGCACGTTTTCGCCCTTCTTGTCGATGAATTGTCCCTGATATTCTGTCATCCAGGCCCCACCCTGCTTGCCTTTGCGCGGATGGAAGTCGGCATAGAAGACGGCCAAGTAGGAACCGTCGCGGTCGAACACCTCGTAGGCCTTCACGTCAGGATGATAGACGGGTATGTCCTTGTTTTCCTTGAAGGTGATGCCATAGAGACGATGGGCAAGTCCGAAGACGCCGTCAATGACCTTGTCGAGCTGGAAGTAGGGACGCAGCATCTCGGCATCAAGGTTGTACTTCTTTATCTGCAGCTGGTGCGAGTAGTAGGCGGTGTCCCAGGGTTTCATGGGCCCTTCCTCCCTTCCCTTCTTATGAGTGTCTTTCATCTTCTTCAGCTGTTTCAGCTCTTCCTCTGCCGTCGGTTTGTAGGCATCAATGAGGTCGTTGAGCAGCTTGTAGACATTGCGTGTAGAACCAGCCATACGATGAACAAGCACGTAGTCGGCATAGGTCTTATAGCCCAGGAGCTGAGCCAGTTCGCGACGCAGGTTGACGAGCCGCTTGCACAGTTCCAGGTTGTTGGCATCGTTGTCATGGGTGCAGATGGTGTTGCGGGCCATGTACATCTGGCGGCGCAGCTCGCGCTGGGTGCTGTAGGCCATGAAGGGTGAATAGGAAGGATAGTCGAGCGTGAACACCCAGCCATTCAGCCCTCGCTGCTTGGCCTCTTCCCCTGCAGCCTCAAGGGCCGTCTCAGGCAGTCCTGCGATTTGTTCCAAGTCGTCGATGTGAAGGGTGAAGGCTTTCTGCTCCTTCAGCACGTTCTGCTGAAACTGAAGCGAAAGGATAGAAGCCTCTTCCGTCAGCTGGCGCAGGCGCTCCTTCCCTTCTTTGTCGAGCAGCGCACCACTCCGCACGAAGCCCTGATAGGTCTTCTCCAGCAGCATCTTCTCTTCAGGCGTCAGTCGGCGGTGGTGCCGATGCACGTACTTGATGCGCTCAAAGAGGCGCTCGTTCAGCCGCACGTCGTTGGCATGCTGCGTCAGGATGGGGCTCATTTTCTGTGCCAGCGCGTCCATCTCGTCATTGGTCTCAGCCGAGAGCAGATTGAAGAACACGGTCGACACGCGTTCGAGCAGATCATAGTAGCCCTCGGTGTCGTCGTCCATATTGATGATCGTGTTGTCGAACGAGGGTTTCTCTGGATTGTTGATGGTTTTCTCGATTTGCTCATTATCGCGCCGTATGCCCTCCATGAAAGCTTCTTCAAAGTCTTCCAGGCGGATGCGGTCGAAGGGTACCGTATCGTGCGGCGTGCGGTATGGTTCAAAGAACGGATTCGTTCTTTTTGCAGTTGTTTCGCTCATATTTCTATACTAACAAATCACTTTTAGCGTGCAAAAGTACGAAAAAACTTTCGAACACGCACCTATTTATTATTAATAAACGCAAAAAGCGACGATAGCGCCCACTCGTTCGAAGAACGGGAAGCCCTGCTTACCAGTCATCGTCCTCATTGCCCACGAGCCCAGACTTCAAGGCCTCCTCCACCTTGTCGATGATGGCGTTCGAGTAGGCATGAGTCATCACGAGCGCCTTGGCGCATGTGCGTTTCTGCGAGTCTTTCTCAACAAACGGATAGTGCTTGGCAATCTCCCACTGCTCATCGTAGAGCTTGGCATTGGTCTTGTCGTCGGCCTTACGTTTTGAGTCGCCGTAGGTCTTCTTGTCTTTATCTACAGGACTGAGCCAGCCACCGCTGATGTCGGCCAGGATGTCGTAGTTCTGAACGGTATAGGTCACGCGCACTCGTCCGTCCTTGATGTCGAGACGTATGACGGGGGTGATGCTGACGGAGTATTTGTTGAGCGTTCCAATATGCTCCACAATGTTAGGAATGGTCGAGGAAATGATGATGCAGCCCAGTTCCTTGTCGTTGAGGGTGATGGCCTGATGGTCTTTGAACGTGGCGGTGGCCCAGTAGTTGAGTGCCACATAGAGCTGCTGCTTGGTTTTGCCAGGAGCCTGAACGACCTGCTGATAAGTGAGCGACTCGTTCTTGTCGAGCGTCAGCCCTTGGGCAAGGTTCTTGGCAGCATCGAGCCACTTGTCGCCGTAGCGTTCCTTGGCATATTTCTCCAGGTCGGCCGGCTTCATCACTTGTGCCTGAGCACTCATCACGCCGCAAACACTCAGGATGGCAGCGAGCATCCATAATTTAGCTTGTTTCATCATAATATCTTTCTTTTTTTATGCAAAGATACGGATTATTCGTCGAAGAAGCAAGGAATGTCCTCGTTTTTTTTCATAATATTTTGAATCGTTAATGTTGTGCTTTATAACAGGAAGAATAGCGATACGCCTACTACAGAGATGAGCGCACCCACGACCCCCTTCAGCGTGATGGGCTGTCCGAAGAGCCATCGCGAAGGCAGCAGAATGAGTATCGGGGTGAGGGCCATCAGCGTGCTGGCAATGCCGGCTGCCGTATACTGCACAGCCATCAGCGAGAAGCCCACGCCGACGAACGGGCCTGAAACCACAGCGCAGAGCATGGCAAGCAGCCCCTTGTGGTCGCTCAGGCTCTGGCGCATCCGGTCGGCATGCCCTGAGAGTATGAGCCACGCCGTGAAGCAAGCGAAGCCAGCCACACAGCGTATCATGTTCGAAGCAAAAGGAAGATAGCCTTCGACTGAGGGCAACAAGGCAACGGGCACATCCTCTACATAGTGGTCGAGCCCTATCTTGCTGAACACGAGGCCCACGCCCTGCCCCAATCCTGCGCCAATGCCGAAGAGGACGCCCTTCATGGGAAGACTGACGGACACGTGGTGCTGCTCATCGCGCCCCAAGACAGAGATGGCTATACCTAAAAGCGTGACAAACATAGCCAGCAGCGACGTCCAGGCGAGCGTCTGGCCTATCATCACCCATGCCGAGAGGGCCGTAAACATGGGGGCAAGTGTCATGAAGAGCTGGCCCATGCGCGAGCCTATCAGCAGATAGCTGTTGAACAGGCACCAGTCGCCAAAGAAATAGCCTACCACGCCTGAGGCCAGCAGCCACAGCCATGCCTCCTCGCCAGCATATACGGGCCACGGCTGATCGAGGACCCACCACATGAGCAAAGCTGAGAACAGCAGGGCCACGCCCATGCGCCAGACATTCATCACGAAGACGCCCAGCCGCTTGCTGCCCACCTCGCTCGCCAGCGCCGCCACCGTCCACGAACAGGCCACGCCCAGCGAGATCAATTCACCTAAGTACTTCATATCTGGGTGCAAAAGTACACATTTTTTCTCAACTAATCACCCTTTAGCGTTATTTTACATCGCATATTTTGGCGTAATCACAAAAAATGTGTACCTTTGCAGCCACTTAACAGCAATATATTCGAATATTTAAGAGTCATAATATGAATGTACTTGAACTTGAACTGAGTGAACAGGAAATCCTCCGTCGACAGTCGCTCGACGAGTTGCGCCGTCTGGGCATCAACCCCTACCCCGCAGCAGAATATCCCACCAATGCTTTCTCTACCGACATACGCGACAGTTTCAGCGACGAAGCCGAGCCGCGCGAAGTCTGCATCGCCGGACGAATGATGGGCCGCCGCGTCATGGGCAAGGCCTCGTTCGTAGAGCTACAGGACTCGAAGGGCCGCATCCAGGTCTACGTGACTCGCGACGACATCTGCCCTGGCGACGACAAAGAGCTCTATAACACGGTCTTCAAGAAGCTCATGGACATTGGCGACTTCATCGGCGTGAAGGGATTCGTGTTCCGCACACAGACAGGCGAAATCAGCGTCCACGCCAAGGAGCTTGTGATGCTGTCGAAATCGCTCCGCCCGCTGCCCATCGTGAAGTACAAGGACGGCGTGGCCTACGACAAGTTCGACGACCCTGAGCTGCGCTATCGCCAGCGATACGTCGACCTTGTGGTGAACGACGGCGTAAAGGACACATTCCTGCAGCGTGCCACCGTGCTGCGCACCATTCGCCGCGTGCTCGACGAGGCTGGCTATACCGAAGTGGAGACACCCACGCTGCAGATGATAGCCGGTGGTGCTTCGGCCCGCCCCTTCATCACCCATTTCAATGCGCTCGACCAAGACATGTACATGCGTATCGCCACAGAGCTCTATCTGAAGCGCCTCATCGTGGGCGGATTCGAGGGCGTCTACGAGATTGGCAAGAACTTCCGCAACGAGGGCATGGACCGTAACCACAACCCTGAGTTCACCTGCATGGAGCTCTACGTGCAATATAAGGACTACAACTGGATGATGTCGTTCACAGAGAAGCTGCTCGAAACGATTTGCATTGCCGTCAACGGCAAGCCTGAGCGCGAAATCGACGGCAACATCGTCAGCTTCAAGGCTCCCTACCGCCGTCTGCCCATCCTCGACGCCATCAAGGAGAAGACGGGCTTCGACTGCGACGGCAAGAGCGAAGACGAGATACGCGCCTTCTGCCTGTCGAAGGGCATGGAGGTCGACGAGACCATGGGCAAGGGAAAACTGATTGACGAGCTCTTCGGCGAGTTCTGCGAAGGCACGTTCATTCAGCCCACCTTCATCACCGACTACCCCGTCGAGATGTCGCCCCTGACGAAGATGCACCGCTCGAAGCCAGGCCTTACTGAGCGCTTCGAGCTGATGGTGAACGGCAAGGAGCTGGCCAACGCCTACTCAGAGCTGAACGACCCCCTCGACCAGGAGGAGCGCTTCAAGGAGCAGATGCGACTGGCACAGAAGGGCGACGACGAGGCCATGATCATCGACCAGGACTTCCTGCGCGCCCTGCAGTATGGCATGCCCCCCACCTCTGGTATCGGCATCGGCATCGACCGCCTCGTGATGCTCATGACGGGCAAGACCTTCATCCAGGAGGTGCTGTTCTTCCCACAGATGAAGCCCGAGAAGCAGGCTCCCAAGAGCACCTTCCAGGAATGGGCTGCCATCGGCGTAAGCGAAGAATGGGCACGCGTGCTGCGCAAGGCCGGTTTCTACCTCGTACAGGACATTCGCGAAGAGAAGCCCCAGGGCTTGCAGCAGAAGATTGGCGACATCGTGAAAAAATACAAGCTGGAGCTGCAGAAGCCGAGCGTCGACGAGGTGCAGCAATGGATAGAGAAAGCGAATGCATAACTGCGGAAAGATAGCCATCATCGGCGGAGGCTCGTGGGCAACGGCCATTGCCAAGATTGTGGTGCAGCACACGCACCACATCGGATGGTATATGCGTCGCGACGACCAGATTGAGGACTTCCGTCGCATGGGCCACAACCCCAACTATCTGACCAGCGTCCACTTCAACACCGACGAGATTCACTTTGACAGCGACCTGAACCACATCGTAGCACTCTACGACACGCTCGTCTTCGTCGTTCCTTCACCCTATCTGAAGAATCACCTGCGCAAGCTGAAGACCCGCCTCAAGGACAAGTTCATCGTCACCGCCATCAAGGGCATCGTGCCCGACGAGAACCTCGTCTGCTCAGAGTACTTCCATCAGGTGTTCGACGTGCCCTACGACAACCTGGCCTGCCTGGGCGGTCCGTCACATGCCGAGGAGGTGGCCCTCGAGCGCCTGAGCTACCTCACCGTAGGATGCTCCGACCGCGAGAAGGCACAAGCCTTTGCCAACGTGCTGTCGAGCGAATTCATCAAGACAAAGACCTCTACCGACGTCATCGGCATCGAATATTCCTCCGTGCTGAAGAATGTCTATGCCATTGCAGCCGGCATCTGCAGCGGACTGAAGTTCGGCGACAACTTCCAGGCCGTGCTCATGTCGAACGCCGTACAGGAGATGGCACGCTTCCTGCAGAGCATCCACCCGCTGGAGCGCAACGTCTACGACAGCGTCTACCTGGGCGACCTGCTCGTCACGGGCTACTCCAACTTCTCGCGCAACCGCACCTTCGGCACGATGATTGGAAAGGGCTACTCGGTGAAGTCGGCACAAATAGAGATGGAGATGATTGCCGAGGGCTACTTCGGCACGAAGTGCATGAAGGAAATCAACCGCCACTGGCACGTCAACATGCCCATCCTCGATGCCGTATACAATATCTTGTACGAGCGCATATCGCCTCAAGTAGAAATCAAATTGCTTACTGACTCGTTCCGCTAACAAAGCAGAACCACCCCTACGAACACATGAATCAGAGAATAGCTTTCGATAGCGCATGGGCCGACATCTTTACCTTCGACAACGGTACGGAGGTCAAGGAGCATCACCTCATGCTGCACGTTTCTGACAACACGCTGCCCTACCCCCAACAGCTGGAGGCACTCATGAGCGCCTACAGGCTGATTGTAGAGAAAGAGCTCAAGGGAGCAACCGCCGTCTTCGAGCGCTACTTCCTGAGCGATGCCGCCAACCAGGCCGACGACATACTCGCCATCGAGACCACCGACATTGCACAGAGCATCATCCAGCAGGCACCGCTCGACGGCACGAAGATAGGCCTATGGGCCTACCTCATGACGGGCGTCACCACCAGCATCAGCACGGCCAGCGGACTCTACGAGGTGAGCCACAGTGCCTACCGCCACCTGTGGAACGCCAGCGCCCACAACCTGGCCACCAATTCAGAATACCAGACACGACTGCTCTTCAACGAATACGTCATGCAGCTGGCGCAGGAGGGCTGCACGCTGGCCAACAACTGCATCCGCACATGGCTCTTCGTCAACGATGTAGACCTGAACTATGCCGGCGTCGTACGTGCCCGCAACCAGGTGTTCTTCACCCAGGGACTTACGGAGAACACTCACTTCATTGCCAGCACGGGCATCGGTGGCCGACAGCAAGACCCTAACGTGCTCACCCAGATGGACAATTACGCCATCAGCGGCATCAAGCCCGAGCAAATACACTTCCTCTATGCCCCCATGAACCTGAACCGCACCAGCGAGTACGGCGTCAGCTTCGAGCGAGGCACCTATGTCGACTATGCCGACCGTCGCCACGTGTTCATCTCTGGAACGGCCAGCATCAACAACAAGGGACAGATCATCAACGCGCGCAACGTGGTGAAGCAGGCACAGCGCGTATGGGATAACGTAGGGGCGCTGCTCAGCGAAGCCGACTGCACTTTCTTCGACGTAGCCATGATGATCGTCTACCTGCGCGACACAGCCGACTACCACGTAGTGCGTGCCCTCTACGAAGAGCGTTTTCCTGGTAAGCCCTACATCATCGTTCACGCGCCCGTATGCCGTCCAGGCTGGCTTGTCGAGATGGAGTGCATGGCCGTGAAGCGCATCCAGAAGGAAGGCGTCGAGCCGTTCTGACGGCGTAACGGCGTAACGCCGTAACGCCGTATCATTTGCATTTTTGAAAAATGAGAGGAGCTAAGAAAGAGTGTGTAAATTATATTTATATATTATATATATTATAATATATATAATATATAAATA